>JAPYWM010000035.1 GCA_028276345.1 Sphingobacterium sp. | reverse complement strand
TTCTTCAGCCTTTGGCCTATCTGGCAAGGCGGGTAATCCGATAGAGGGATACGCCTGATTCCCTAAGGGCGGCGGGACGAAAAGGGCCTTGAGCGGCTCCTGCGGCCGCTCAGTGGGGAAAGAGTCCGCAAGAACGTAAAAAGTCACCGGTCGCGAGGCGGGGAGGATGGGCTTAAGGAGCCAGGGATTGAGTAAGAGAAAGGAGTCTGGCGAGAGGCCGTACTCCGTAGCGATTTCGTGGACGGGCTTTTGGGGGCCGATATAGGCCCGCGGCTGAAGGGGATACAAGCGCTTCTGGATGAGGGGCTCAAAGACGATTTTATGGGCGATGGCCCGTATAGCATACCAGTGGCTGGTGGGATAGACGCAGATTTCGTCTTTGCCTATGTAGGTCGAGTCAATGTACGGAATAGCGCCAGTACCGCCTTCGTAGTAGGCGATGATGGCGAAAAACCAGTTTCGATGACGCAGGTACTGTTTGGCAAAGTAAAGCGCGGCGCCGGCAGTCGAGCGAAAAAGATGGCGCCTTTCATCAACGGTGTCATTGATGAGAAGGCCCACTTCCCGAGCCGTGTAGTCTTTAAGCTGCCAATAGCCTACAGCCAGAGAACGGGAGACAGCATAGGGGTTTAGGCGGCTTTCCTGAATGGCAATGTATTTGAGGTCTTCGGGCACACCGATGTACTGGAGGGCTTCTTCAATGTAGGGCATGAGGCTTTCGGCGCGGGCGACTAAGGCCTGCAAAGTGGGGGGATGCTCGTAAAGTTTGACGATGTAGGTCTGAATCGCCTTTTTGGCCTCGGGGTGGATAGTGGTGCGCATGCCACAGAAGACCATCTGGTCTGGCACGGGAGGCAGCTCCCACGCATACCCAGCCAGAACCAGAAAACCCAGCCACCTCATCGGATAGCTGATAAGGCCTGCTGATGGAAGTATAGGCGTACGAGGCGGATTTCTTCTTCGGTGTAGTCGGAGCCCAAAGCGCGAATAGCTTCTTCCAGGTCGTCGGTCTCGGCCTGCATGAAGTAGTCAAAAGCGTCATCCAGCCGGTCAGGGTCCAGCATCTCTTGTACCGCATAGGTGATATTGAGCTGGACGCCCGCCTTGAAGATGAGCATCTCTATACGATCTATCAGCTCTGACAGGGAAATCCCCAGCCGCTCCGCGATACGTGCCAAAGGAATCCGCCGGTCTACACTCTCAATAATCTCTACCCAATCCGGCGTACGGCGGGTAGCAGTCGGCACGATTAGCTCCGGCGGACGCTCAATGTCATTTTCCTCCACGTACTTCCGGATAAGGTCTACGAAGGGCTGGCCAAACTTTTTGGCTTTGACGGGGCCGACGCCGCTGATTTTTTCCAGCTCTTCCAGGGTAATAGGATACCTTGTCGCCATCTCCATCAGCGTTGGCTCCTGAAAGATCACATACGGCGGCACCCGGCGGGTATCCGCAATCTTTTTACGCAGGCTCTTAAGCATGTCCAGCAGGACGGGGTCGTGAAGGGGTTCGTCATCCACAAAGAGCTCTTCCCCTTCCCGAGGGGTGCGGTCGTAGGGCTTATAGAGGGAAATGGGGGTGGGGTTTTGGAGCCAGGCTTGTCCTTTTTCGGAGAGGAAAACGAGAGTATAGTCGCTCGGGTCACGGGCAAGGAGGCCCTCCATCAAGATCTGTGCTGCATAGGCTTTGAGGTCGTCTAAGGAGTAGATTTTGAGGGCTTTGAAGGTGGGGAGGGTCTGGCCAGCGATTTCGGTCAAGCTACCCCGTACATGTTCCAGCACGGGCAAGAGCGGATATTTCCCCAAAAGGGCATAGCTTTCCAGGATGGGTTTGACGATGTTTTGCCCATCGAAGCTATCTTTGGGATAGCGGCAGTTGTCGCAGTTGCCGCAGTGGTCGTGCGGGTACTCTTCGCCGAAGTAGCGCAGGAGCATTTTGCGGCGGCACTGGCCACTTTCGCAGAAGTAGGCTATCTCTTGCAAAAGAAACACTATCGCTTCCCGCTCGCTGGCGGGTTTGTCTCGGAGAAAGCGGTCTAACTTGATAATGTCATTGTAGTCATAATACAGGATGCAGTCGGCAGGTAATCCATCCCGACCGGCCCGGCCAGTTTCCTGGTAGTAGTTCTCAATGCTTTTGGGCACATCAAAGTGAATGATAAAGCGCACATCGGGTTTGTCGATACCCATGCCAAAGGCGATGGTAGCGACGATGACTTGGACCTCTTCACCGAGGAAGGCGTCCTGGTTTCGGGTGCGGGTGGCACTATCCAGGCCAGCATGGTAAGGCAGGGCTTTGATACCATTGGCCTGGAGGGTTTTAGCGACCTCTTCTACCCGCTTACGGGAGTGGCAGTAGATGATGCCGGATTCGCCCCGGCGAGCCCGCACATATTGGACGACTTCTTTGAGGGTGTGCTGCTGAGAGCGCTTGGGCGAAATCTGATAGTAGAGATTGGGCCGGTTGAAAGTGGTTCGGAAAATGACGGCATCTGGGATTTCCAGGTTTTCCAGGATGTCAGCCTGGACGCGGGGGGTAGCCGTAGCAGTTAAGGCAATAATAGGCATGGGAGGGATGCTGCGGAGGAATGACCGGATGCGGCGATATTCCGGACGAAAGTCATGCCCCCACTCCGATATGCAGTGGGCTTCGTCCACAGCGACGAAGCTGACCCGCAGCTGCTGTAAAAGCTCCTGAAAATGGTCGGTAGCGAGGGTCTCCGGGGCTACGTAGAGGAGTTTGATCCGGCCACTCAGGCAGGCCTGGCGCACTTCCTCCTGTTGGGAACGGGTAAGGCTGCTATTGAGGTAGGCCGCGGGGATGTCATAAGCCTGCATCTGGTCGACCTGGTTTTTCATCAGGGCGATTAACGGGGAAATAACGAGCGCCGTGCCTGGCATGAGAAGCGCTGGCAGCTGATAGCATAGCGACTTGCCGGCCCCAGTGGGCATGATCACCAGAACATGACGCCCCGAGAGGAGCGTACGAATAATCTCTTCCTGCGGCCCGCGGAAACTGGTATAACCAAAGTACTTTTCCAGAGCCGCACGCAAATCCAGAACCTGAGAGGCTTGCTCCGACATAGGCGTGTATGCTTGTACCTTTGCCAAAGATAAGCAAAAAAGCCCATGCACACGGAGTTGGCTCGCTGGGTCCTCCAAACGGAAGCGCAGGCTATTTTACGGGCAGCGGAGCGGATAGGACCCTCCTTTGAGGCCCTGGTAGCAGCGATCCTGGAAATGCCCGGCAAGATTATCGTAACTGGGATCGGGAAAAGTGCGCATATTGCTCGAAAGATTGCCGCCACGCTAAACTCCGTAGGGACGCCAGCGGTCTGGCTTCACGCCGCCGAAGCGCTTCATGGGGATGTCGGAATCGTACAGGCGGGGGATATCGCGCTGATATTTTCTAAGAGCGGTGAGACGCCGGAGGTGAAAGCGCTCCTGCCGGTACTCCGGGAACGGGGAGCACGCATAGCGGCTTGCGTGGGAGACCCCCAGAGCACAATCGCCCGTCAGGCCGACTGGGTTATAGACCTTTCCGTAGAACGTGAGGCTTGCCCGCACAACCTCACGCCTACAGCTTCTACGACGGTGGCGCTGGCCTTTGGGGATGCGCTCGCCATGACCCTCATGAAAGCCCGCGACTTTGGCCCCCATGACTTTGCTGCGACCCACCCCGCCGGCGCCTTAGGCAAGCGCCTCACGTTGCGCGTGCGAGACCTCACCGAACCGCACTTGCCCGCCGTCCCCGCAGATGCCCCCCTGCAAGAAGTGCTCATCCAAATCACGCAGGGACGCAAAGGCGCTGTGGCTGTCTTGAGCTCCGATGCCCCCTTCCTGCGCGGTATCATCACAGATGGGGACATTCGCCGGGCCCTCGAAAAATATTCCCTCCCTCAGCTCTTTACCTACAAAGCCCTCGACATCGCCACCCCTACCCCAAAAGTCGTCCAAGCCAATCAAAAAGCCTACGAAGCCCTCCAGCTGATGGAAAAGTATAAAGTCTCTCAGCTTATCGTCCTGGATGGCGAAGAGCCTTATGGAATGATCCACTTTCATGATATTATTCGGGAGGGTATCCGATGAACATCCATGGCGTGATATTAGCAGGTGGAATGGGAACTCGCTTCTGGCCCGTGAGCCGAGCGTCCCAGCCCAAGCAATTTTTAGACATATTAGGTGTGGGCCGGAGCCTTTTGCAGGCGACTTATGCTCGGCTACGTCAACGGCTCTCTCCTAACCACATCTGGGTTGTAGGGGCTCAGATGCATGAGGCCTTACTTCGTGCCCAGCTGCCCGAATTGCCAGCCGACCACCTTCTCTTAGAACCCCTTCAGCGCAATACCGCCGCCAGCATCCTCTGGGCCGCTTCGCACCTCTACCACCACGACCCAGAGGCAATACTCTGGATCGTACCTGCCGACCACTACATCCCCGACGAAGCCCAGCTCCTCGCCCTCATGGATAGGCTCTTTTCCCAGTGCAACCTCCAACGAGGTATCTACACCATAGGCATTCGACCTACCTCACCCCACACGGGGTACGGCTATATCCAGTACATCCCTTCGCCTGAAAGCAGCAGTTTCTGCTATAAAGTAAAAACTTTTACTGAGAAGCCCTCCCTTGAGCTGGCCGAACTTTTTTTACAGAGTGGCGACTTTTTGTGGAATAGCGGAATGTTTATCGCCCAGGCAGCTACGCTTCTTCGAGCCTATGAGAAGCATGCTCCAGAGTTATATGAACTACTGGGGGAAGCAGGGAAAATGGGTGGCGAGCAGCTGCGGGAGCGTTTCCAGCAGTGCCCCGCTATTTCGTTTGACTACGCTATCATGGAAAAGTACGAAGAGGTACATGTGGTGGAAGGGCAATTTCGGTGGTGGGACTTAGGCAGCTGGGAAGCCCTATATCAGGTTCTATCACACGATGAGGCAGGCAATGTTCTAAATGGTCAGATTTTCGCAGAAAACGTGAGAGATTGCTTTATTTTTAGCGCCTCTGGAAAGCGACTCTTGTATGCTGTTGGGCTACAAGGGTATTTAGTGGTGGATACAGCAGATGCGCTGTTGATTTTGCCTCGCTCGCAGGAGCAGCACATCAGGGGGATTGTGGGACGGTTGCAAGCGGAGGGAAAGGCAGACTATCTGTAAGGCCTTTCCCCCTGAGCAAAGTCGGAAGAGCAGTTATCGAAAGGAAAAAGTCTCTAAAAAGCGGGTGTTATAAGTGCCCTTCTGGAAAGCCTCGGTGCGAAGAATTTGCTTGAGGATAGGAATGGTCGTTTGGAGGCCCGGGCCTTCTATGATGAACTCATCCAGCGCACGCAGCATCTTGTTTATCACCTCTTCCCGGGAAAAGTCAGCCACGATGAGTTTAGCAATCATGGAGTCATAGTGGGAAGGAATGCGATAGCCCGCATACACATGCGTATCCACGCGCACGCCATGGCCGCCGGGCTTATGAAAGTGCTCAATCTTTCCAGGTGTAGGACGGAAGTTATTGTAGGGGTCTTCAGCATTGATGCGCACTTCCATGGCCCAGCGGTTGCTGGGAAAGTAGTGCCTTCCCGAAACAGGGACGCCCGCCGCTACCTTGATCTGCTCTTTGATAAGGTCAAAGAAGAAAATCTCCTCGGTAACCGGGTGCTCGACCTGGATGCGCGTGTTCATCTCCATGAAGTAGAATTCGCCCGTATCCTGATCAAAGATGAACTCCACAGTGCCGGCGCTCTCATAGTTAATAGCTTTGGCCAAGCGGACGGCAGCATCGCCGAGTTTTTCGCGCAGCTCAGGGGTAATAGCAGGGCTCGGGGCTTCTTCAATGAGCTTCTGGTGGCGACGCTGGATGGTACAATCCCGCTCCGATAAGTGCGAGACATTGCCGTACTGGTCGCCCACCACTTGCACTTCAATATGCCGGGGGTTTTGGATGTACTTTTCCATATAGAGGCCGTCATTGCCAAAAGCGGCTTGAGCCTCGGCCCGAGCGATATTCCAGGCATCTTCTAAGTCTTCAGGCTTCCATACGACACGCATGCCTTTACCGCCGCCGCCGGCTGTGGCCTTGAGGAGGACGGGATAGCCGATCTCCTTAGCGACTTTCTGGGCTTCGGAGAGGCTGGCAAGTACCCCCTCAGAGCCGGGCACCACCGGGACCCCCGCCTTTTTAGCTGTGGCTTTTGCCGTGGCTTTATCCCCCATGGCCGCTATCGCCTCCGGCGACGGCCCGATAAACTTGACCCCGTAATCCGCACAGATCCGCGCAAACTTTTCATTTTCCGACAAAAACCCATAGCCGGGATGCACCGCATCCGCGGCGGTTACCTCTACCGCCGACATAATGGCGGGGATATTGAGGTAGCTTTCCTTGCTGGGGGGCGGCCCGATACACACCGCCTCATCCGCAAACCGCACATGGAGACTCTCCCGGTCCGCCGTGGAATACACCGCCACCGTGGATATCCCCATTTCCTTGCACGTCCGAATGATCCGCAGCGCAATCTCGCCACGGTTCGCAATCAAAATCTTCTTGAACATCGCCTTATTCTATGGGTTCTACCTCAAATAAGGGCTGGTCGTACTCCACAGGCTGGGCATTTTCCACGAGAATGCGCACGATTTTTCCGCTCACTTCGGACTGGATTTCATTGAAGAGCTTCATGGCTTCAATGATACAGACGACCTGGCCCTTTTGGACGATGTCGCCAACCTGCACATAAGGGGGCTTTTCCGGGGCAGGCGCCCGATAAAAGGTACCTACCATCGGGGAGCGGATGTAGACGGTATTTTTCTTAGGAGGCTCGGGCGAGGCGGCTTTGGCGGGTTCCGGCGAAGGGGCCACCGACGTAGCTGACATCGCAGGCACCGGGAGACTCACGGGTACCGGGGTCGCCGGCGCCGAAACTACCACCGGTGCACCTGCCCCACGCCGCACCGATACCTTCCATTCTGGCCCCTCGATCGTTACTTCCGTAAAGTCGCTCTTGCTGACAAATCTCAGCAGCTCTAAAATATCTTTCACCTGCATATCTTTTAGCCTTTGACCCGTTCCACGTATTCTTTTTTCCGGGTGTCAATCTTGACCTTATCCCCCGCCTCCACAAAAAGGGGGACCTTAATACGCGCCCCAGATGCCACCACGGCATTCTTCATAACGTTAGTGACGCTATCTCCCTTCACGGCCATTTCGGCCTCTACCACTTCCAGCACTACAAACTGCGGCAGCTCTACAAATAAAAGCGTATCCGTATTCGCATCCCACAGCGCCTCACAAACCTGATTTTCCGTGAGAAACTCCACGCCCCGTATTTGCGCTTTTGGCACCGGAAACTGCTCATACGTCTCTGTCTCCATGAAGTAATACACGTCCCCCTCCTGATACAAAAACTGACATGGGCGGCGCTCCACCCGCACCGGCTCTATGCGAGTATTAGAGGGGAAGTTTCGCTCAAAGACCCTCTCCGTGACGACATTTTTCATCCGGGTATATACATAGGGGTTTCCCTTTCCGGGCTTCACATGCTGAAACTCTATCACTTCGTACAGCTCGTTATCCAAGCGCAAAATCATCCCATTGTGGATATCTACCGCCTGTGCCATCTGTGCAAAGATGCGAAAAGTAGGCCATAGCGAGGTGATACCTGCCGCTATAAAACCCTTGGGGCAGCAGGCGAAATCCTGCCGCCCCCAAAAGGCTGCTCTGCGCAGATGAGTCTTAGCGGATATGGTCCAGCTTGATGAGGCGGAGGGTTTTCACTTCGCCACCGAAGGTTACATGGGCATTGTAGTTGCCGGCGGCAACCTGTGCGAGGATAGGAGCGAGGTCAAGCTGGTGCGCACCAGCGGCGAGCGTCCAGCTGTGCTGGGCTACCTGTTTGCCTGCGGCATCATAGAGGGTGAAAGCCAGCATCCCTTCGGCGGGGATGTTTACCAGTAGGCTTCCTTCCGAGGTGATGGGATTAGGCTGGAGCTGGGCCGAGAATGCATCCCCTCTGGAGGGGAGCATGGCCTCCACAATATTGGAGTAGCGCACATTGCCAAATACATCATGCTGCCCGACCTGATAGAAGTAGCGGGTATTGGGCGCGACATAGGCATCGTCATGCATGTACTGCATGCGGCCTTGTTTGTCTACTTGCGCGATGCGGGTGAAGGTGCCATTTTCAGTCTTGCGGTAAAGCTCATAGCCTAAGATGTATTCGGCTTCGGGCTGGGTGATATTCCAGGTGAGGCGGATGGCCTGCCCCGCCGGCGCAGCACTCAGACGAAGCTCATCGGAGGGAAGCGGATGATTTTGCGTCCAGACCGTAGCGTAGTAGTAAGTGCCATTCAGATTGTAGTTGTTGAAGCCCGTACGAGTCACCAGGAAGCCAGTGTTACTCCCTTGGCAGTTATTAGGTGGGGTGAGCTGGCCCGTTGCGCTTTGATTATATCCTACATAGCATTGGTCGGTAGGATAGCCGGGGTTATTGCCCCAGTAATCATCCGTTCCAGTTCCTGGCCCGGGGGCTGGACAGAGACCGCTGGTCGTCGCATTGGTCACCACGCGGTTGTACATCGTGACTCCTGCTAAGTCGGCATGCGCACTGGCAGTTGCTGAGGTTATACTGGCAAAAGGCATAACCTCCCACCGCCCATTGTTGAGAGGGTAGTAGGTATAGCTTGGGGTCGGGTCACCGGGTCGGCAGTAGGTGGTATTTGTAAAAGATCCCTGCACCGTGGGGTCAAACCGCACCCGCACATAATGCCCACCCCCGCCTGCCGCAATCTGCACGTCTATCCGCTGGATGCCCCGATCAGGATTAGCATCTACCCCCGGATCGCCCCCTACGATGAAGGGATAGGTCTGATTAGCCGCGACATTCCAGCGGAGGGTACCATAAATGTATTGGTCTATGTTTTGCGGGTTAACCAGGGTAGCAAAGGTGGCTGGTGTCGCAGGTGCACCGAGTTGACGGGTGATAGCGGTCGGAGAGGTGTTTATCATCCGCACTTCGGTACTTCCTTCGGTGTGGATGCGGCCGCTTGCAAAGTACAGGCTGCTTCGGATATGCATGTCTTGCGTAGTCGTACCCAGAATACGCACATGCCGAAGGTTTAGGGGCCCCGTATTGTTGATGCGCACATTTTCTAAGGTCCAGGCCTGAACATTGGCTGTATTCTGGTAGGTCTGGATATCGGTGCCGTTGAACTCAATGGTACCGCCGTAGGCCCCGGTTCCCGCCCGGTAATAACCATCATTGGTATAGTCCCCTTGTAAATACACCCACGAGCCTGGGTAGGTATTGAACTCGGCCCCCGTACCGATGGTGAGATTGCCGCGCCAGCCGCCGGCGTTATTGACGAGCTGGATGGTGCCGTAGTTGTTGGTAACGCCATCGTTTCCAGCGTTGTCGTTATTTACATAGCCGCCCTGGACGTAGACGAGGGCATTTGCCTGGACATGCACCAGTGCTCCCTGATTGAAAACTAAATCTGGCTGAGCCCAAAGCACCGTAGCAAGCCCTGTCAGGACGAATAGGTTTCTTGCGGTATTCATAACTACCTCCTTTCGTCCAAAGTTACGGCAAAATTCCAAACCTCCAAACCCCTTAGGCGGTCCCCTCTAAGATGCCCCCCTCTGAAAGGTGGGCATATTGGAACCCCAAGGTTTGGACGCGGTTGCTCATGCGTCCCAAATTTACAACGAAAAGTCAAATAAGCACATCGGGGTTCAGACCTTAGGCCATACCTACCTCCCGGACTTCCCAGCCAGCCATCCCCAGCACCCGATGCCCTCACACCACCTTATGGGGAAAGGGTGTGGCGGTATAGAAGTTTAGGCCGTGGGGATAGGGCGTAG
>JAPYWM010000034.1 GCA_028276345.1 Sphingobacterium sp. | reverse complement strand
CGCCGACATTGGAGGTCATGATGAGGATGGTGTTTTTGAAGTTGACCGTGCGGCCCTTACCGTCGGTGAGGCGGCCATCATCCAGCACTTGCAGGAGGATATTGAAGACGTCGGGGTGGGCTTTTTCGATTTCATCCAGGAGGATGACGCTGTAAGGCCGACGGCGGACGGCTTCGGTGAGCTGGCCACCCTCTTCATAGCCCACATAGCCCGGGGGCGCGCCAATGAGCCGGCTCACACTGTGCTTTTCCTGGTACTCAGACATGTCTATGCGTATCATGGCCTGCTCGGTGTTGAAGAGGGCTTCGGCCAGGGCCTTGGCCAGCTCAGTCTTGCCAACCCCGGTGGGTCCGATAAAGAGGAAGGAGCCTATGGGCCGGTTGGGGTCTTGGATGCCGGCGCGGCTTCGCCGAATGGCATTGGCTACGGCCCGCACCGCTTCGTCCTGACCTACGACGCGCTGATGCAAAATCGCCTCTAACTGGAGGAGCTTTTCCCGCTCGGATTGGAGCATCCGCGAGACGGGGATCCCCGTCCACCGACTCACGATCGCCGCAATATCCTCCGCTGTTACTTCTTCCCGCAGCAGGCGCTGCCCTTTCTGAGAAAGCTCATCCAACTGGGCTTTGCGTTCGTTGATTTGCTTTTCGATAGCGGGGATTTGGCCGTAGCGGATTTCGGCGGCTTTCCCCCAGTCGGTGCGGCGTTCCGCCTCTTCTGCAGCGAAGCGGAGCTGTTCTAATTCCTCCTGCAGCTGCCGGATGGCCTGGATAAGCTGCTTTTCATGTTCCCACTGGGCACGCAGGGCTTCCCGCTCTTTGTAGAGTTCACCGAGCTGGCGGGTGATTTCGGCGACTTTGGTTTCATTTTTGTCGAGTTTGAGAGCCTCGCGCTCGATTTCTAATTGGCGGATGCGGCGCTCGAGCTGGTCCAGGGGTTCTGGGAGGGAATCCAGGGCGAGACGCAGGCGAGCGGCGGCTTCGTCAATGAGGTCTATGGCCTTATCGGGGAGGAAGCGGTCGGTGATGTAGCGGTGAGAGAGTTCCGCAGCAGCAACGATAGCCTCGTCCGTAATGCGAATACCGTGATGGATTTCGTAGCGCTCCTTGAGGCCGCGCAGGATAGAGATGGTTTCTTCTACGGAGGGTTCGTCTACATAGACGGGCTGGAAGCGGCGTTCCAGCGCTTTGTCTTTTTCGATGTACTTCTGGTACTCGTCGAGGGTGGTGGCGCCGATGACGCGCAGCTCGCCACGGGCGAGGGCGGGTTTGAGGATGTTGCCAGCGTCCATAGCGCCTTCGGCTTTGCCGGCGCCGATGAGGTTGTGAATCTCATCGATGAAGAGGATGATTTCGCCCTCGGACTCAGTCGCTTCTTTGACGACGGCTTTGAGGCGCTCTTCGAATTGGCCCCGGTACATAGCCCCTGCGAGCAGCGCCGCCATATCCAGCGCGAAGAGCCGTTTGTTTTTGAGGGTTTCGGGCACATCGCCGGAAGCGATACGCTGGGCGATCCCTTCCACGATGGCGGTTTTACCCACGCCGGGGTGACCAATGAGCACGGGGTTGTTTTTGGTGCGGCGAGCGAGGATTTGGAGCGTGCGGCGAATCTCCTCATCCCGGCCGATGACGGGGTCGAGTTTCCCTTGGCGGGCGAGGGCGGTAAGGTCGACAGCATATTTGCCGAGGGCGTTGAAACGCTCTTCCGCATTCGGATCGGAGAGGGTCTGGCCTTTGCGGATGGCTTGCATGGCCTTCTCGATGGTGTCCTTAGTCAGGCCCTGCTGGCGCAGAAGGTGCCCAATATCATCTTTTGCTTCAGAGAGGGCGAGCCAAAGGTGGTCTATGCCCACATACTGGTCTTTAAGGCGGGAGGCATGCTGGAGGGCTTTGTTCAGGGTCTCTTGGAGGGAAGGGCCCAGGGTCGGCGACCCCGTTCCCCCTTGTAACGTAGCCTGCCGTTGGAGCCAGGCTGATACCTGCTGCTTTAGAGAAGGCGCACTTATCCCCGCCTTCTGCAAAAGGTACGGCGTTATCGCCTCATCCCGCTCTAAGAGGCTCAAAACGAGATGGCCATTTTCAACTGTGCTGTGCTTAGAAGCTTGGCCGAGCTCGATGGCGTGCTGAATCACTTCCTGAGCCCGGACGGTAAACTGTTCCCAACGCATGTGGAAAACTTCTGGCAAAGAAGGGGCCAGGGGTAGCCCTGGCAGATTTTTCGCTACTTTTGGCAGGATGCGGGTATGGCTTGTCAGTGATCATGCGGGTTATGCGCTCAAGAGCCACCTTCGTACTTATCTGAAGGCGCGGTACGACGTGATAGATGTGGGGCCTTTCTCGGAGGAATCTACCGACTACCCGCAGTGGGTGCATCGGCTGATGGTGGAGTTTGATCCGACACAGCGGGCAATCCTGATATGTGGGACGGGGAATGGCGTCTGCATGACAGCGAATCGCTACCCGCAGGTGCGGGCGGCCTTAGCCTGGAATCCGGAGATTGCCCGTCTGGCCCGAGCCCACAACGACGCCAATGTCCTCTGTCTGCCAGGGCGCTTCCTCACCCCCCAAGAGGCGGAAGCTATCGTAGACGTTTTTTTCGCGACGCCCTTTGAGGGGGGGCGCCACGAACGCCGCATCGCCCAAATCAACCCACCAACCTGCTGCTAAAACCTATGCGACATATCCTGCTTATCCTGGTGCCTTTCACGCTTGTACAGGCCCAGAAGGAAAGTAGACTCCTCCTGCTGGACCAGATAGCAAAAGACGGCTATATCCTGGACACAGCCACGATCCGGCGGATAGCGGAGCTGGCATCCGAACGGGAGCTGATGAGCCACCTGTCTTTTCTGGCAAGTGATGCAGTGCAGGGGCGCGAGGCGGGCTCGCCTTTTGAGAAGGTGGCGGCTACTTACCTCATAGCGCACCACCAGCGCTGGGGAAATCCACCTTTTCTCAAAAATAGCTATATACATACCTTTCCGCTGCGACGCATACGCCCCACGACAGAAAACCCCGACAATCCTAAAAAGTCTTCCAAGAAAAAGCCTGTTCAGACATCCCAATCGCTCTACGATACGCTCATAGCGTGGAATGTTCTCGCCTACCGGCCGGGGACAGTCCAGCCCGGACAATATGTCATTCTATCGGCACACTATGACCATTTAGGCGTGAATAGCCGGGGAGAAGTATATAACGGGGCAGATGACAACGGCTCCGGGACGGCCGTCCTCTTAGAAGCGGCGAGGCTGCTGAGCCTTTTGCCACCACCTAAGCGCAGCATCATTTTCTTCCACACGGGGGCGGAGGAGAAAGGGCTGGTTGGGGCATTTCGGTTTGTGCGGGATAGCCTGGTACCGCTGGACTCCATCGTGGCAGTGCTGAATGTAGATATGCTGGGGCGAGCGGACACCCTCCACCAGCCCGGCGAAAACTACCTTTATGCGATTGGGCCAGGCTACACTACCCCTCGCCTGAAAGAGATTCACGAGGCGGTCAATGCGGCTTGCTGCGGCTGGCAGTTTGACTACCGATATGACGATAAGAGCCATCCGGAAAGGCTTTTCTACCGGAGCGACCATTATGCTTTTGCACAGAAGGGGGTGCCAGCAGTGTTTTACTTTGGGGGGCTGCATGGGGATTATCACCAGACGACGGATGACATTGAGAAGATAGAGCCGGCACGGCTCCGGCGATCGGCCATGCTCCTGGCCGCCCTCGCGTGGACCCTGGCCAATATGTGAGGACCACCCTTATTCCGACGGCACGCTGTGGGCTGATTTTAGCCCTTGTCCAAACCCCAGAACCGCAGGCACTTACGTAAGTCGACTCAAAGCGAGCCGCAGTCGCGGTCTGTATTCCTGACAACTTTTCCTCTCACACGCAGGCGTATTGGCGCAGCGCATAGGCATC
Source organism: Sphingobacterium sp. (assembly GCA_028276345.1). Taxonomy (GTDB): domain Bacteria; phylum Bacteroidota; class Bacteroidia; order SpSt-205; family SpSt-205; genus JAPYWM01. The sequence goes on along the minus strand of JAPYWM010000034.1, from coordinate 6,190 downwards.
CGACGAAAAGCCGCATTGACTCTGCAAAATACGGCCCCGGATAGGCCGTGAAGTAGGGCAAACCACGCGCCCTTGACCGCCTCCCCTACCCCCTTGAACAAAACTTTGTCCTCCGGTGTGTATGTTTGTCTCCTCGTGCAAACGCTTACGCCGGCGCAAGTGCGTTATACCCTGGGAGGGGTTTTTCTGGGGTTATTCCTGGCGGCGTTGGACCAGACGGTGGTGGCGACAGCGCTTCCCGAGATTACGACGGAGCTGGAGGGGCGAGCCTGGTATGCGTGGGTGACGGTGAGTTATCTGCTTTTTAGTACGATAGCGGCGCCGATTTTTGGGCGGCTGACGGAGCTCTATGCCCGTAAGCAGGTGCTCATGGGCGCTTTGGCGCTATTTGTGGGGGGCTCGGTGCTGTGTGGGCTGACGCCTGAGGGAAGGGGGTACTTCTGGTGGCTGGTGGTGGCAAGGGGCGTGCAGGGGGCGGGTGGCGGTGCGCTCTTCACGCTGGCCTTTACGACGTTGGCGTGGCTTTTCCCGCCGAGAGAAAGGAGCCGCTGGGCCGGGCTGATTGGGGCGGTTTTCGGACTATCGGCGGCCATAGGCCCACCCCTCGGCGGCCTCCTGACTGAAACCCTCGGCTGGCGCTGGGTCTTCTGGATAAACCTCCCCTTAGGCGTTATCGCCATTCTCTTGATTGGGCGGTTTATGCCAAACCTCCCTGTCTTAGGAAAGGGGCGCTTCGACTGGTGGGGAGCGCTGCTTTTAGCTGGGTGGGTCGTGGCGTGGGTGGTAGGCATTTCGGCCTTCAGCCCGCGCAGCCTTGTGCGTGAGCCGGCGGGGGCTATCCTCCTAATACTGAGTGTGGTTCTCCTCCTACTCTGGGTGCGGGTAGAAAGGCGAGCGACTTCCCCGCTCTTTGATCTGAGTTATGTGCGGATTCGGACGTTTCGGTATGCGGCTTTGGCGAGTTTTTTCTTCGGGCCGGCATTCCTTGGGGGCGTAACCTTTCTCCCGCTGTATCTGCAGGGCGTTTTGGGGCAGAGTCCTTCGCAGAGTGGGCTGTATCTCCTGGTGCTGACGATAGTGAGTGTGGTGGCAACGGGAGCCGTGGGCGCCTGGGTGAGCCGCCACGGCCGATATAAGCCCCTGCTGCTAACGGCGAGCAGCCTCCTGGGGGGGGTCTTTCTAATAGCCGCTGTGTACTTGCCGGTACAGCTGGCAGCGGGGGTGCTCGTAGTCCTTTTAGCGATAGGGGGGTTGGCGCTGGCGCCGCTTCAGGCGCTCTTAAGCGTCGTAGCGCAAAACGACGTTCCAGCCGCTCGGGTCGGGAGCATCACCAGCGCGGTGCTTTTAGCCCGGCAGATAGGCTCCTCAGGGGGACTGGCACTACTCAATGGCCTGTACAGCTACGGCCTGACGCAGGGCAGCGGAAGCCTCCCCGAAGGGCTTCGCTGGGCCTTCACTGGCATGGCTGTGCTCTCAGCCGGCCTCATCATTATGACCCTCCTCCTGCCCAACGTACCCCTCCGCCAAAAACGCCTCGAAGAAGAAACCCCCGCCTAAGAAGATGCCTATGCGCCACCCTGCAAGAAAACCCATAGCCTACGTCATATGTGTAAGTTTAGCCAAAGACCGGTATGCGTAGACGTCTAACTGGGCTTATCGTAACGGGGGTGCTAGTGGGGCCTTTTTTGGCGGTTTTGGACCAGACCATGGTGAGTGTGGCGCTGCCGCGCATCGTAGCCGAAATAGGCGGTGAGGCCTGGTACGCCTGGATAAAGGTGAGCTATCTTTTTTTCAGCACGATAGCGACGGTGGTGGTGGGGCGGTTAGTGGAGATACTACCCCGCAAGCCGGTGGTAGTGGGGGCGTTTGGGCTGTATGTGATAGGTTCGGTCTGGTGTGGGCTGACGCCGGGCGGTGGTGGAGAAGCGCAGGGTTTGTCGGGCGCTTTCTGGTGGCTGATGGCAGGACGGGCCGTACAGGGCATCGGCGGGGGCGGGCTGTTTGCAGCGGCGTTTGCGACGCTGGCCTGGCTTTTCCCGCCGAGAGAAAGGAGCCGCTGGGCCGGGCTGGTAGGGGCCGTTTTCGGGCTGGCGGCGGCCTTAGGCCCGCCGCTGGGCGGCCTCCTGACCCAAACCCTCGGCTGGCGCTGGACATTCTGGATCAACCTGCCCTTAGGACTTATCGGCCTTATTCTACTCGCATACACGCTACCGGCGCTGCCCCCCGCCGCTAAGGAGGCCTTCGACTGGGCTGGAAGTCTCCTCCTCATGCTCTGGACAGGAAGCTGGCTCATAGGCCTTTCTACTTTCGGCGCGCAAAAGCTCCTACCGCCCACCGCCGGGATAGGCCTGCTTCTCTTGGGTCTGGTTCTTTTCCTCCTATGGCTCCGCATAGAAAGGGCCGCGCCGTCCCCCCTCTTCGACCTGAGCTATCTGCGGCTCCCTTCGGTTCGGTATGCCCTCTTATCGGTCTTTTGGTTTGGGCCGGTCTTTTTTGGGGTCATCACGTTTCTGCCCCTGTACCTCCAAAAGGTGCTTGGACAAACGCCCGCTGTGAGTGGCCGGTACCTCCTGATCCTCACGGCGGTAAGTGTGGCCAGTACGGCCTGGGTAGGCGCCTGGGTGAGCCGCCACGGCCGGCACAAGCCTATCCTTCTTTGGGGGAGTATAGGCTTAGGGCTTATGCTGGGCATGACGGCAGCGTTTTTGCCTGCGGCCCTGTCCGGGGGCGTGCTGACGGTCGCGCTAACCCTTACAGGTTTGGCTACGGGGCCTATGCAGGCGCTTTTAGGCGTCATCGCCCAGAATGACGTCCCCATAGCCCGGGTGGGAAGCGTCAGTAGTGCCCTGCTTTTTGCCCGGCAGATGGGGGCCTCCTGGGGCCTGGCCGCCCTCAACGCCCTCTACAGCTACAACCTCTCCCCCGCCGGCGATGTGCGCCCCGCCCTCCAAGTGGCCTTTATGGGCATGGCCCTCCCCGCCATAGCCCTCGTCCTCAGCATCGCCCTCCTCCCAGATAGCCGCCTGCGCCGCCACTATATCGAAGAAGAAATCCCCGCTTGACTAACTTTGCCCGCGTGTGGGCTATCCTCCGCAAAGAACTCTCTACGCTCCTTTATAACCTGATCGCCTACCTGGTGTGGGGGATCTTTCTCGTGGGAACGGGGCTGTTTTTATGGGTATTTAGTGGCAGCGCGATTCAAACGGGCGCCGCAGAAATGGATAACTTCTTTGCTGTGGCACCGTGGTTTATGCTGTTTTTGGTACCAGCGCTCACGATGCGAACCTTCCCGGAAGAGTTTCGGTCGGGCACGTATGAGCTTTTAGCGACGGTGCCCATCAGCCGGTGGGCTATCATCTTAGGGAAGTACCTGGCGGTGGGGGTAGTGATCCTATTAGCGCTGGTGCCCACGCTGGTGTTTTATGTCAGTTTAGGGTGGCTTGCGCAGCCTCGGTGGCATATTGACCACGGGGCGATTCAAGGGGCCTATATTGGTCTGGCCGGCATGGCGCTGGTGCTGGCTGCGCTGGGCCTGTGGATGGCCACCCTCACCAGCCATACCATCATCGCCTTTCTCTTAGGCGTCTTCGTGGGATTTTTGTGGCTCGTCGGGTTTGAGTTTGCGTCTGACCTCCCTATTGGCAAACCCCTCCAAGATTTCTTTGCCCAGATGAGCCTCATGGAACATTACCGCAGCCTGAGCCGAGGCGTGGTGGACTCGCGAGACATTCTGTACCTGCTTCTGGTAGTTACAGGTGGGCTTTACCTGGCATACCAATCCCTTTCCCGTCGGCACCCATGAGAAAAACCGTAGAAGTCATCGCCGTCATAGCCCTCCTGATAGGCGTGGGATGGCTGGGTAGTCGGTACTTTTTCCGCATAGACCTGACAGCCGATAAACGTTACACCCTATCGCCGGGAACGAAGAAACTTTTACAGCAGGTTCCGCAGAGCGTTTATGTAACCGTCTATCTATTGGGAGATTTTCCCTATCCCATCGAGCGGTTTCGGCGGGCGGTAGAAACGACTCTGGCCGAAATGAAGGCCCAAAGCCCCAAACCCTTCAACTATGTCTTCGTCAACCCCTCCAAAAATCCGCAGGTTCTTCAGCTCTTCAAGCAAAAAGGCATCTTACCTATCCCCATTAATGTGCGCGTTTCGCAGACAGAGACCCGTCGGCAGAATATCTATCCCGTAGCGAACGTGCAATCCGGCTCTGCCGATATATGGGTAGACCTGGTGAAGGGACACGTCTTTCCCAATGGGCAGATAGACCTGCTGGAAGCCGAGCAGGACGTAGAGCACAAGTTTGCGGCGGCGCTACGGCAGATCGCTACGTATGGCGAGAAGCCGATCGTGGCATTTCTACAAGGGCATGGGGAGTATGGCGCGGCCGAGCTGGCTATTCTCCGCAATGAGCTGAGCAAGTTTTATCGGCTGATGGATGTGCGAGTACGGGAAGGGCAGGCCCTCCGCTCCTCCAAGGCCTTCCTGCCCGAGTCGCTGGCCCAGCGCACAGAAGGTGATGGCATCGCCGTCCTGATTGTAGCGGGCCCGGATAGCGCTTTCACCGACCGGGAAAAGTATGAGATTGAGCAGTATCTCTTTCGCGGCGGGCGGATATTGTGGCTCTTAGACCAGCAACGTATCAACCTATCCGAGAGTAGCACCCTGACGCAGCTGCGGGAGCTAAATCTGGATGATCTTTTCTTTCGGTGGGGCTGGCGGCCAGCCTATGATCTGATTCAAGACCTGTCGTGCGGGTTTATTGAGGTGATTCGGGGCTATTACAATGGGCCGATCTGGGGCACTGAGAAGTGGCCCTACTACCCGATTATTTACATTTTCCCGCCGCATCCCATCAGTCGGGGGGTAGATGCGGTTCTTTTGCGGTATGCGGGAAGTGTAGACACCCTATCCCGGCCAGGCCTTCAGCATACGATTTTAGCCGTCTCGTCGCCCCTTAGCCGATCGGTCAAAGGCACTCTCCTAATAGATGTCAACATGTTCGCTAAAAACCCTCCACAGCCAGAACAGTTTCGTAACAAAGGTTTTCGGCCTGTGGCGGTGCTCACGGAAGGGCGCTTCCAGTCAATCTTCCAAGAACGGGATATTCCGACGGACACCTTTGCGCCGAATCCGCCCAGCGCGAAGTTTTTGCCGGCCTCCGGCGTAACGAGCAAAGTCATCTGGATTACGGATGGGGAGGTGGCGCTGCCCGCTGAGGTGCAGGGCCGTGCCGCTGACTACCTCCCCCTGGATAACCTCACCTTCCTCCTAAACTGCGTGGATTACCTGGCCGGTGAAATCTCCCTCACCGAAGTGCGCAGCCGAAAAGTAGAACTCCGACGCCTTGACCCGCAAATCCTGCGGCATTATACCCTGGCCATTCAGGTCGTGAACTTAGGCGGACCGCTCCTCCTCATGATAGGGCTGGGGCTTTCCCTATACTTTTGGCGGCGACGCCGCTATCAAAAAACCCTGGTATGAACGCCCGTATAGGTATTTTGCTGCTAGTTGGGGTGGCTTTGTTAGCTATCGGGGGGCTCTACTGGGTAGATCAGTATATGCGCTATCGCGAGGCCGAAGCCAAGCGATTTAGTGCGCGGGATACGGCAGCGATCGTGCGCATAGACCTCGTAGAAAAGCACGCGGATACGGTCTACGCACAGCTTTATCTTGTACGGCGGGAAGGGCGCTGGTGGGTCAACGACACCCTGGAAGCCTTTGCAGACCCGTTGAGGCGCCTGATGAAAGTTTTAGCTGGGCAAACCCCTCGCGCCCCTGTCGCGCCCACCGCTCTGCAAAACACCCTACGCTTTATCAAGGACCACCGCATTGAGGTAACCATCCATTATGCCGATGGCAAGCGGGAGGAGTTTTATGTAGGCGGCCCCACGCCTGACCAGCGGGCCTCTTATATGCTCAAAGTGGGGGCCGATCAGCCCTATGAGGTATTCCTCCCCGGCCTGGAAGGGTATCTTACCCCCTACTACCGACCCGACCTGAGCACCTGGCAGGAAAACCTCGTCTTCCAAGCCGTCTCGGCAGACCTTCAGCGGATCAGCCTCACGTACTTTGACGACCCTGCTAAAACCTGGACCCTGCAACGGCCCCAGCCCGAAGCACCCTGGCAGCTCCTCCCCGAAGGCATCCCCGACTCCCTCCGCATCGCCGAATACCTCCTCCA
>JAPYWM010000065.1 GCA_028276345.1 Sphingobacterium sp. | reverse complement strand
GAAGGTGGTGAGCTGGAGCCCTACGGCAGCGCCGTTCTGGAGGTAGCCACTTGTGGGGTAGAGGGCGCCCTTAGAGGCGCTGGGGCCGGAAGGGAGGCTTCCGCCGACGGTGAGGGCTACATAGCTATTTGGACTCTCGAGGGTCTGGCCAAGAAGACGCGCTGCCAGACCTAAGCTCAGGAGTAGGTGGCGCATGGGGGCAATTTTACGGGTTTCCTTCTACCCAGGTGAGCTGGCCATTCCAGAGGTTTGTAGGCTCGTAGCGGAGCCGCTCTTCCTGAATCCAGCTTAGGATGAGGAAGAGCCCGACCGCCCAGTAGAGGGCATTGCGCGGAAAAGACGCAAAGAGCGCCGAGAGGGTCGTCTGAGGCGTGTGGGCGAAGTAACGTTCTAAGTCTTGGGCGACGGTTTCAATAGAGAGGGGTGGCGGCTGGACGGCGTAGCGGCGCTGGCGTTTTTCTTGGGCGGCGAGGACGGCCAGGTAAGCCCGTAGGATGTCCATCTGGGAGACTGGTTTGAGAAAGGGCAGGGGGGTGATATCCTCGGCAGCTGGGCGCGCCAAGCGTCCCTGCGCTTGCCGGATAGCGTTTTCCCAAGCTTGCAGAAGCAGGGGGGAGAGCAAGGAGGTAGGCGGGGAGGGGCTTTCAGGCGCTGGTGGCGCCTCATCCGGAAGCGCCGGCAAAAGGGCCCGGGCTTTTAGAAAGAGGAGATGCGCCAGAAATAGCAGCACCTCCATGCGCTCCTCTAAGGGGAGCTGGTCTAAGAGCGGCAAAAGCGCATCCAGCAGGGGTTGGGCCGCCACGTCGGCGGGGGGGAGCTTGCCCCGCGCTAAGAAGAAGTTCATCAGGTCGGCAGGGCCCTCGTAGGTATCCGAGACTATCCATACCACCCCGTCTCGCCAGCAGACCTCCATGTCCAAAGGTACGTAGCCGTTATCTTTGCCGCCGTGTCTCGTGAAGGCTGGCTCGGTATTTTTCTGATTACCATTCTCATGTTTCTGTGGACGATATGGATGGCGCAGTCTGCCCAGTCCACGCCCGCTCAGCAGACTGCTGCGCTTCGGACAGACTCTGTCCAGACGACGGATACGCTTCTGCCGAGGCCAGCGGATACGTTGGAGGTAGGGCCTTATGCGCGTTTTATGGAGGCGCCGGAAAGTGTAATGGTGGTGCAGACGCCGACCTATACGGCGACGTTTAGCACGCGGGGGGCGGCGCTGGTGCGCTATGCCCTCCCCCGCTACAAGGACGGCTTTGGCAATCCGATCATCCTGTGGGATAGCCGCCAGCGGAGCGAGCTGACCTTTGCGGAGGGGCGGTATCTCGTGCCCTTGCACCGGCTGACCTTTGAGCCGGTATATATTCCCCGCGGCCCTGTGGCGAAAAGTCCGGATAGCGCTATCTTTCGCCTTACGCTGGCACCGGATACGTTTATTCAGGTGGTATATCGCTTTACGCCGGAGGACTTTCATATTGTGCGGGAGATTACTTTTCACAACCTCAAAGAGCGCCTGCGTAATCCCTACATAGCCCACTATGTTGCTATTGAGACGCCGCAGACGGAGCGGTCTGTCAAGCAAATGCGCCCTTACACGGCTTTATACTATCGCCAGGGCGAAGATGTGGACCACCTCACGCCGGACGAGGACGAAAAAGTAGAAAAGACTTTCCAGGGGAGCATTTCCTGGGTCTCTGTGAAAGGGCAGTTTTTTGCGCAGCTTTTCCGGTGTGATGGGGGGTATGGGGCGGTAACCCTGCGGAGTCTGCCGTTTTCTGAGGCGGAGCTGCCCCGCTACGAGCTGACCTTGCAGCTTCCAGTGGAGAATGGCACCGCTCGAGAAGCGCTGTATTTCGGCCCCCTCCGCTACACGTATCTCAAAGCCTACGGCCAGGACTACGAGAAACAGCTCAACTTAGGGTGGAGCTTTATCCGGTACATCAATACGGGCTTTATCATTCCGGTGTTTCAGTTTTTGGAGCGGTATGTGCCGTCGTATGGGATTATTATTGCGATTCTGGCGCTACTTGTGAAGATTTTACTTTCGCCGCTCACTTGGCAGAGCTATGTAGCAGGGGCCCGCATGCAGGTTATCAACGAATTGCCCGAAGTCAAAGCCTTGGATGAAAAGTACAAAGACGACCCGAATAAGCTCATGCTGGAAAAGTCGCTTTTATACCGGGAGCTGGGGGTGAATCCGCTGAGTGGGTGCATTCCGCTGCTTCTGCAGATGCCGATATTTTTTGCGATGGTGGCGTTTTTTCCCTCGGCGTTTGAGCTGAGGCAGCAGAGTTTTCTCTGGGCGAAGGACCTTTCTACGTATGATGATCTGATTCGGTGGGGTTTTCACATTCCGATCTTGGGGGATCATCTGAGTTTGTTTGCTTTGATGACGGCGCTCACGACGCTGGCGTATACGGTGCTTTCGCCGCAGAGCACGTCTACGACGACGCCGGGCATGAAGTGGCTACCGTATCTGACGCCGGCGATCTTTTTTCTTTTTCTCAATAGCTATTCGGCGGCGCTGAGTTGGTATTACACGGTGCTGAATGTGCTGACGATTGGGCAGACGCTGCTGATGCGGCGGCTGGTGGATAAGGAGGCGATTATCCGAAAGCTACGTGCGCGCCGCCAGAAGAAAACAACCAAGCAGGGCACGTCCCGCCAGCAGCAGCTGCCGCGCTGGCTACAGCGAGGCGGGAAGCGCCGATAGGAGGGCCTGTGTGGCCGAGGCTACTGTATGTGGGGCTTTTCCTGATGGGCTGGGGGCAGAATCCCTATCAAGAGGCGCAGGCGCTTACCCGTGCGAAAAACTGGGAAGCCGCCACCCGAGCCTGGCAGAAAATCCTCCTCACCGAGGGAGACTCTGTTCGGCGGGCGCTAATCTATCAGCAGCTGGGGTATATTGCGCTGCATCGGGGCGATAGTGCAGAAGCCCTGGCCCTGTGGAAACAAAGCTTGCAGTATCATCCTACTTACCGGCTGGCCTGGGAAAACTACATCTGGCTCCGTAGGCGGCTACGGGTGCCTCCGCCGATAGAGCCGCTTAGATACATGCAGTATGTTGCTTTACCGCCGCCTACGGAAAAGGCCCCGCCTACGTGGGGAAGCGCTTCCCCTACGCTGGACAGAGGTATGCGGTGGCTTCCAGCCGAACGGTTGGCAAAGTAAAAAACCCGTATATTTGCCGTATGCGCTACTTTATTACCGCTGCGATTGTGGTGGGGCTGGCGCTTCTGGGTTGGCGCAGTCCCCAGCGGCAAGTCCAGGTCAGTGCGAGTAGTTTCCCGTGGGAGCCCGTAGGTCCCAACAATTTAGGGCACAACATTCACACAGCGCTTCGGGTGGGGAATACCCTCTATATTGGCTCTGCGTTTGGGGGGTTATTTCGCTCCACGGATGGTGGTCGTACCTGGAGTGTAGTCCCAGGCTTCAATCTCAATCAAAACGGCGAAAACACCTGGCGCTGTCCATCGGTGACTACCTTGGCGACTGATGGTACCAACCTGTACGTGGGCACGGCTGCTGCTGTATTATTCAATCCCTCAGGCGTTTCGCCCACGGCCATTCCTACTACGAAAGGTGGGGCCGTGGGGTTTGTGGGGCGACCGGGGATGGGTGTTTTTGTCTCAGCAGACGGCGGGAATACCTTTGCGCCTGCGCAAGCAAGCTGGAATGGCGCCAACCTTACTTATACCTACTCTTCCACGGACTGGACGGTTGTTACCGCCATGGATGCGGCACATGGAAAAGTTCTCGTGGCTACGCATGATACCCTATATGTGAGCTCTGACAATCTCGCTACCGCCACGGGGCTCATCTTCAAATCCACCAAGCGTATCTCCACGGTGGCCTGGGGGCAGGATGACCAGACGATCTTTGTGACGAATACAGACTCGCTCTTCCGTTCTACGGATGGTGGGACGAGTTTCCAGAGCCTGACCAGCAGTTTGCCGAGACCATCCGGGGTGAACCTGAATCAGCTTACAGGAGGCAATGTGGTGATTACACGGGCGCCTTCCGATCCGAAGACGCTCTATGTAGCTACGGCTAATGCCAGCGGAAATCTGGTAGGCGTCTGGGTGAGTCGGGATAATGGCGATAGCTGGACGCTCCTGTGCAATCCTGAAAATCCGGCTTTTGCTGTGCTGAATGGGCGGGGAACTGGCCCCTTTGCGCTGGCCGTGGATCCGCAAGACCCCCTGCATATTGTGATTGGCGGCTCGCAGCTCTGGGAGTTTTCGCCCAGTATCGGCTGGCGCCGCATCAATCCCCCGAATCAGGACCCCTTTTTAGTGCGCCTGCCAAATCCCATTCGCCAAGTCCTTTTCCTGGATAATAACGTGCTCTTAGTCGTGGGAGATGGCCGCCCGGTCCGAGTAACGTCCGACCGCAGCCGCGTAGAAGATGCCAGTCAGGGCATCCAGGCGACCCGCGTCCTCTCCGTAGCCGTCTCTTCTAATGGCGACGTTTATGCTTCGGGTCCTTCCCCCCTCTTCATTACCAGTCGGTATCCCACAGATCCGCTGGGAGGCTTCCGCCTCATCAACCAGATATCTACGGACTTCTCGCCCGCTGCCTCCATAGTGGGGTATGTGGTCGCTCGTCAAGCCCAGCCTGACCACTCGTTCTTCTCCTACGAAGCAGGGCGCATTCGCTTCTGTGAGACCAGAGGGAATACCTATTTTAGCGTGTACAACGTGCCCCGTTTGGATGCCTTCTACAATGATAATAACGACCCTGACCAAAATATCGCCTGGTGTCCAGCGAGTGGCAGCTGTGGAGCTGTCTCGGGGGACCGCCCGCATCGGTTTGGGCCGCTCTATCCGCCTATTGCCCTTGCTGAACGTTTCCAGCCCCGGGTAAAAGACCAAAATAATCAGCGCACCGATACCTTTTTCCTCTTTGCCGCCACAGGGGGCTATATCTGGACAGTGACGTATGATACGCTATTCCGGTGGAACCGCGTGAGTGACCAGCCTATCACAAATCTTACCACCGCCGGCGCTACCTATGCCGATTATGTCAATACAGCAAACCGTTCTATCCCTACTGCCATCGCTTTCGATAGCAACTACACGGTCTGGGTGGGGACCTCCGACGGCAAACTCTACCGCCTCAAAAATGCCCATGATGTGCGCTTAGACAGGACTCAACCCGGGAATGGTCTGGAGGACCTCACGACCAGCATCGCCGCGCTCATAAATGGCCGTTGGATTAGTGCTATCGCAGTGCACCCCAATAACCCTGACCTGGTGGCCATAGCTACAGGCAGCTACAACGGCACCGACCGCATCTTCCTCTCACAAGATGCGACCAGCGCTTCGCCTACCTTTACCACTATTCAGGGTGACCTCCCGAAAGTGCCTGTGTATGCGCTCTTCTTCCATCCGGACTCCTCGCACCTGCTTTTAGCCGGCACGGAGTGGGGGCTGTGGCGGTGCACAAATGTTCTCTCGCCCACCTGGGAAGAAATGACCGGGGAAGCTATTGGCCGCATCCCTGTTACCTCCATCACGTGGAAGCCCTATACCTTCCGGGTAGATACCGTAGACGCCTCTAATCCCGACTTCCCCAAGACGGAAGAGTACTTAGACCCGGATCCCGAACGGCCTATATTTATCGGCACCTGGGGGCGTGGCGTGTGGAAACTAAGCAGTCGTTATGCTACGGGTCTCCCGCTGGCTACCGCTACGCAAGCGCCGGTTACTATCCGCACATATCCGAATCCCTTCAGTCAGGACTTTACCATCGAGGTGCAGACAGCCATGCCGCTGCGCCAGCTCTCCTACCAGCTCTACACGATAAAAGGTGACCGGGTGCATGCCCACACGTACCAGAACCTCACTAGCGGCATTCATCATCTCTCCGTCCAGCCTGGCGGCGGGCTGAGCGCTGGTACCTATATTCTCACCGTAGAAGCCTACGACACGAGCGGGCGCCGCTTCCAGCAGAGCCTAAAACTCATCCGACCGTAGAGACCGAAGGCTAAGGGTTCTATAGGCGTTTTCAGGGGGTGCGGGCTTTGGCCCCACCCCTTATTTTTTTAGCGGGAATATCTGCTGGGCCGTAGCATTGGTCTCCTCCCAGATAAGCTCCACCGGGACGCCCCGCAGCATGGCTACCGCCTGCGCAATGAGCGGGAGATAGCTACTTTCGTTGCGACGGCCCCGGTACGGATGCGGCGCTAAATAAGGGCTATCCGTCTCCAGCACGAAACTACCAGCCGGCAAATGCCGCACCGCATCATGCAGCGCCGACGCATTCTTGAAAGTTACTACCCCCCCTAACCCCACTACAAACCCCGCATTTAGAATCCGAAATGCTTCCTCCCGACTGCCGGTAAAACAATGAAAAACGCCTGTCACTTCCCCCCGAAAGGGCATGAGAACCTCCAGCGTATCGTCCAGGGCGGCACGGAAGTGAATCGAGAGCGGTAGGCCGGTCTCACGGGCCCACGCGACCTGAATAGAAAGCGCTTCCCTTTGGCGGGGTAAGGTGGAGGCATCATGATAGGCATCCAAGCCCACTTCGCCGATGGCTATCCACCTTCCCTGGTTGAGTGCTGACCGAAGCTCCGCCAGCTGCTCGAGAAAGTCTTCCCGCACATGCGTGGGATGGAGACCGAGCATACCATGATAAAAGCCTGGGAAACGCTGGATTAGCGCCCGGAGGGCGGGGAGGGTATGCGCATCTAGGTTGGGCAAAAGGACCGCCTCACACACGGCCTGAGCTCGATGGGTGACAGCCTCTATGTCCTGCTCAAATGCCTCTAAAAACAGGTGGGCGTGCGTGTCGATACCACGGGTCGCCATTGGATGGAGGGGTAAATGGCTTCCAATTCCTGACGCATGCGCTGGATGATAGGCAGTAGCGAATCTTCGGCGCCAGCTACCTTGAAGTAGGACGCTACCATGATCGCATAGCGCACAGAGTCGGTATAGAAGAGGAGCGCATGGGTAGGCACTTCGCCGTAAAGTTCATAAAACATTCCCCAGCCATTGGGCCCCTCAATGGGCTTCTGGAGGATGTCAGTGGCCCGAATAGCGTGCTTGTAGATGAG
>JAPYWM010000033.1 GCA_028276345.1 Sphingobacterium sp. | reverse complement strand
TCCATGGCGGGTCGCTCCCCTCGGATGTGGAAGCGATGGTCCTGGCGCTCTCTGCCAAGCACCACTTTTTCCACTGGTGGCTGGAGTTTCCCGATGTGATGAAGCACGGCGGCTTTGACGTGGTGCTCGGCAATCCCCCCTGGGAAAGGATCAAGCTGGAAGACAAGCAATTTTTCGCTGACAAGGCGCCGGCTATCGCCCAAGCGGAAAATGCCGCCAAGCGCAAGCGGATGATCACCGCCCTCGAGAAGGAAAACCCCGCTCTCTTCCAGGCCTACGAGGAGGCTCTAACCGATGCTGAGGCGGTCTCCGCCTTTCTCCGGCATTCGGGCCGCTTCCCCCTCACCGCCCGAGGCGATATCAACACCTACCCCCTCTTCGCCGAGCTGGGCCGTTCGCTCCTGCGCCCAACCGGCCGCTTAGGCCTCATCCTCCCCACCGGCATCGCCACCGACGACTCTAATAAGCACTTCTTCGCTACCGTCGTGGATAAGCGCCAGCTCGCCGCCCTCTTGGACTTTGAAAACCGCGAGGGACTTTTCCCCGCCATTGACTCCCGCATGAAGTTCAGTGTTTTCATTCTGCGGGGGCGGGGTGCGCCGGACCCGGCTAAGCTCCTCTTCTTTGCGACCCGGGCCGAGCAGGCGGAGGACCCCAACCGCCCCTTCGCCCTCAGCGCCGAGGACTTCGCCCGGCTCAACCCCAACACCCGCACCTGCCCCGTCTTCCGCACCCGCCACGATGCCGACATCACCCGCGCCATCTACCACCGCATCCCCATCCTCTGGCGCGAAAACCCCGAGGAAAACCCCTGGCGTATCCGTTTCGCCGCCCTCTTCCACATGGCGAACGACTCCCACCTATTTCGCACGGGGGCAGAGCTGGAAGCGCAGGGCTTTACCCGGGTAGCGAACCGCTACGAGCGGGGCAGCACAGCCTACCTCCCCCTCTACGAGGGCAAGCTCCTCTGGCACTACGACCACCGGTATGCGACCTTCGCCGGCGGAGATAGCCGGGAAGTCTCCCCCGCCGAGCACGCCCAGCCCGACTTCCTCATCCGCCCCCGCTACTGGGTGCCCGCCACCGAGGTGGAGAAAAGACTCGCAGACCAAGCCTGGGAGCGGCGCTGGCTGGTCGGCTTTAGGGACGTGGCCAGGACGACCGATGAACGTACAGTCATCGCTGGTCTCCTGCCCTACACCGGCGTGGGCAACACCGCACCCCTCCTACTGGCGCGCGGCACTGGGCCTCAGATGCTCGCCTTGATTGCCAACCTCACGAGCCTGGTTTTAGACTACGTGGCCCGCCAGAAAGTAGGCGGTACCCACCTCAACTTCCACTATATCAAGCAGTTTCCCGTGCTGCCGCCCAACTGGTACACGGCGGCGGACTTACACTTCATCGTCCCGCGGGTGCTGGAGCTGGTGTACACGGCGTGGGATATGGCTGCCCTCGCCCAGGATGTGTGGGCGGAGGCGGACCCGGCCCTGCGTACGGCTATCCGGGCGTGGCTCGCCAGTGCCCCTTGCCATCCCGATACGCCGCCTGCGTGGGCAGCGGGGCCGTATCCCTTCCCGCCTTTCGTGTGGGATGAGGCGCGGCGGGCAGTCCTCCGGGCCGAACTGGATGCCTACTACGCCCACCGCTACGGCCTTACTCACAAGCAGCTCCGCTACCTCCTCGACCCCCACGACCTCACGCCCGGCGAACTGCGGGATATCCTCGACCCCTACGAGGAGGTTACAGACCCTTTGGACGAGGCCGCTTACCGGGCCCGCACCGAGAAGAGCGCCTTTCCGGGGGAGACGTTTCGGGTACTCAAAGAGAAGGAGCTTCGCCAAGGGGGAACGTATCGGACCCGCCGGCTGGTGCTGGAGGCATGGGCGCGGCTGTTTGTGCGTGCGTGAGGCCCCTTGCTATAGATGGGGGGTATTAGGCGGCGGGGGCTGCCCTCACCGGCAGCGGCACCCGTAAAAGGCGCTTGGCCCACCAGGCTTCCAGAATAAGCAAAGCCACAGCCAGCAGGGCCCACAGCTGCCAGCCCCGCCAGCGCAAAGCCCAGCCTTTTTTCTCGCTGGCAGAGCCTTCGGGGGCGACGATGCGCGTGTGAAGGCCGGCCGCCTCCCAGCTGCTTAGCGCCATCGGCGGGGAAGCGGACTCCTCCGGGCTGATATTGACGCCCAAGTAGCCAAGGGGCACCTTGTCGGCAAGCACGGCATATAGCCCGGCCGATAGCGGGTAGTCGCCTATCTGGATTTCTACGTGGGGGCCGGCGCGGCGCTGCGGGGGGACGATCTCCATCCCGCCTTGGAGGGCTTTTAGTCGGATGGGGCTTTCTGCGCCGGGAAGGGAGACGTTCTGCGTCCGCCCCAGAAAGACCGCGCCGACTTCGCTGCGCTGCCCGCTCCTGAGGGCATACACCCGCTCAAAAAACACCGGGAAAAGGCTCTGCTCCCCGAAGTTGGCGTCTGCCCACGGAAAGGTGAAAAGATAGACCCGTCCGTTGCCCCACGGGACTTCCCAGAGGAGGACTTCGCCGCCATCGGTAGCGAGGAGGGGATAGGCCCCTGCGCTCCGGAACTGGTAAAGCTGCCTCGCCTGGAAGAAGGCCGGCACGACGCCTTCGGCGGGCCGCTCCTGAAAGACGCCCTCCCACAGCTCGTGCCTTAGCGGGCGCAGCCCTTCGGTGGGCTGCTGGAGGGCTGCCGGGCTGGTGAGTTCCAGCCGCTGGCTGAGGAAGGTCTGGCTCCACCGAGCGGTATTCAGCCCCCGGGGGGGGAAAACTACTAAGAGGCCGCCTTTTTCCACCCAGGTCACCCACCGGCCATCAGCGGGAAGCGCGTCCACCCACACAGCCACCGCTGCGGAGTCGTTCCAGCCGGTTTTGAGCGGGATTCCCAGGAGGCGTGATAGGCGGGTAAAAGCTCCGGGCACCCCTAGGTCACTTTCCAGGCTCATGCCCCGTTCTCGCTCCCCGCCTTCGAGAAGACCCACAGCGAATCGATTGTCAAAGCTGACCGCATCTCCTGCGATCTCCAGGGTAAGGGCGCCCTGAGAAGGTGGCCAGGGGGCTTCCTGCCAGCCCGGGCCCGCTATGAATGTCCGCTCCGCACCCAGGCGAAGCGTGTAGCTGCGCGCCTTATCGCCTTGCAGGTGCCAGGCGAGGATACGTTGCCCGCCCGCATAGCGCACCCGCACCGAGTCGATGTAGGCATTGCCAGCGAGGTCCAGCGGCATGGGGAGGAGCACATACTCGGCTTCCTTGGGGAGGGCGCGCACATCGCCCACCGATGCCGCCTGAAAGTCCGACAGGATATATACCCGGCGTTTTTCGCCCTGGGCGCCCGCAAAGTGCACGTCAAGGTTTTGGAGGAGCCGGCTGAGGGGATAGCCCATGTCGGTCGGCTGGATGGTATGTAGGGCTTCGAGGCCTTCTCGCACCGAGCGGAAGCGCCCCTCGGCATACAGCCGGTCCGTAGAGAGTACCTTGACCTCTTCGAGGTCTCGCTCCTGCGACAGAACCTGCCTGAGGAAGGCCAGGCCGCCTGGGAGGTTTTCCCGCATGGAGGGGGAGACATCCACGACGATAAGGGCCGAGACCTTACCGCCCTGCGCCAGCGGCGTTGTGCTCCACACCGGCTTCGCAAAGAGAAGCACGATTACCACCACGATCGCCAGCCGTATTAGCAGGAGGATCAGGTGGTTTATCCGGAGATAGGGGCGGCTTGCTTGGAGGAGCTTCTCTAAGAGCCGCGTCTGGGTAAAGACGTACTTTCTACTGCGGCGCAGGTAGAAAAAATGCACGATGATGGGGACGGCCAGCGCTATGAGTCCCCACAGCAGCGCCGGCTGGAGAAACGTCATGGGCTGCGCCGGGGTTTCACATGGCGCTCAGAATGGTACGACGAGCGCACGAGCGGCCCACTTTCTACGTAGTCAAATCCCATTTCTAAGCCGATCTGCCGGTACATCTCAAACTCTTCGGGCGTCACGAAACGCTGAACGGGCAGGTGCTGGGGCGTCGGCTGGAGGTATTGGCCTAAGGTCAGGACATCGCACCCATGGTCTAAAAGGTCCTGCATCAGCGCCAGTATCTCCTCGTGGGTTTCGCCGATACCCAGCATGGCGCCGGACTTAGTACGGAAGCCGGCTTCCTTTGTACGGCGGATAAATTCCAGACTCCGCTCGTATTTCGCCTGGGGGCGCACCTGGCGATAGAGGCGGGGCACGGTCTCCATGTTGTGGGAGACGACGTCGGGCTTTTCTTCAAGGACGCGGTAGAGGGCGTCCCAGTTGCCCTTGAAGTCGGGCAGGAGCACCTCGATGGTGGTGCCGGGGCAGCGGGTCTTGATAGCGCGGATGGTGCGGGCCCAGATTTCGGCGCCGCCATCTTTGAGTTCGTCGCGGTTGACCGAGGTCAGGACGCAGTGCTGGAGCTTCATGAGCTCCACGGCGCGGGCGACGCGCTCGGGCTCTTCCCAGTCCAGTTCTGTCGGCCGGCCCGTAAGCACCGCGCAGAAGCCGCAGGAACGTGTGCAGATATTGCCCAGGAGCATGAGCGTAGCAGTGCCGGCTCCCCAGCATTCGCCCATATTGGGGCAATGGGCACTCTCGCAGACGGTATGGAGACGGTTTTCGTCGATGACGTTGCGCACAAAGCGGTAGTTTTCACCGCTGGGCAGCTTGACTTTGAGCCAGGGGGGCTTTTCCGCTGGTCGCACAGCCATATCCCTCCAAAGATAAGCCAAACCCGCCGCATGCAGGGCAAAACCTCCCCCTACCCGCCGCCAGGAAAACCAAACAGCGCTTTGCTATTTATCCGGCAAAGTGATAGCCTTGTACCTTTGCCCCATGCGAAACCTGAGCATGCGCATTTGGGCGCTTTTAGCGGTTTTGGGAGCATCGCTCCTGTGGAATTGCCGAGGTAAGGAAGGGCCGCAAGGGCCAGCCGGCCCGCAGGGTCCCGCAGGCCAAAACCTGACTCGCTCGGAAGAAGGCTACATCCGCGGCACCGTCAAAGGCCGGGATATCACCAGAAACCAAGACTTCCAACTGAGCTTCAACTATACTTACGTCCCTACATGGATTTCCATACCTGGCACATGGATGCCCGAACTAAACGATCCCGATACCATTCAGATATCCTTATCTCGAGAGGGGGAAATGGGCGGCTACATGAGTATACAGCTGGGCCACAGAAGAAGCACTAATACTACCCAGATTAGCTCCCTTGACGGCACCCTGCTTGACATTTCGAGCAGCTCTGTCTCGCGTTACAACCTGAACTATTATTCCTCCTTCTCACAGGATACCGCTTATGTGACGAGCCTGACGCTTAGAGGAGATACCCTGGTGAGTGGGCAGCTGGTTTATGTCAAACGTAGCAAGACCCCTGCCGATACGGCCAAGGTGGAATTTTCCTCCCGGATTTATCGCCTCATCCCTTATCAGCGTCAAGGACAAGCACAGAAGCTCCTCCTACAAGCTCAATAAGGTATGAAACAGGGTTTAGTGCAGCTTTTTGTGGTCCTCACGCTAACGCTCTTAGCGTGTAAGCGCGGGCCGGAAGGGCCGGCTGGCCCGCAGGGTCCCGCTGGCCCCGATTATGTCGCTCCCTATCAGCAAGGCTACATCAAAGGCACCATCATCGCCCAAGATACCCTTAATAACCGGCGCGTCCGGGAAAGCTACAACTATGTTTATTATAGCCAAAGCCCGTGTGATGTCTATACCATCGGTAGTACCCTGACGCTGTCTATAGCGCGGTGGGGCGACCCTACCATAAACTTCTTACGATACGCCGGAATTTCCTTGAATATAGACACTACTGGCGGCACGCCAACGCTTGTCAGCGGCTTCGCCGCAATCTCCAATCTAAAACCAGTAGGGGGCAACATCGTAACGGGCTACTCTCACTTCTATGACACCTCCAATACCACCGATACACTCATTGTCGAAAACCTCACCTTCTCTCCCCAGTTTACGCAGGTCAGCGGGCGGCTGCGGGGCATCCGGCATAACGTCACGCCCCCCGATACGGTTACCTTTGAGTTTGAGTCCATCATCCCCCGAACCTACCAGTAAAAGAGAGCCCCCAATCCCGTCAGGCGGCGGCCTTAGGGTCGCCGCTTTTTTATTATTTTTGCCACATGCCTTATTATGTACGGCGGGGCCAAGTCCCCTCTAAAAGACACATCCAATTCCGAGAAAACGGCCACCTCTACGCCGAAGAGCTGGTAAGCACCGAAGGCTTCTCGGACTTGTATAGCTTGATATATCATGTGCATCCCCCCACGATCGTAAAAGCCATCTCCGACAAGACGCTGGACCTACGTCCAACGGCCGCTATTGAGAACAACATGCAGCACCGGGCGCTCCGGGGGTTCCAAATCCAGCCTAAGGACGATTACGTACAGAGTCGGGTGATCGTGCTTTTCAATGACGATGTGCACCTTTCCCTGGCAGCGCCTACCCGAGGCTTTTCGGACTACTTCTACAAAAATGCCTCGGCCGACGAGCTGATTTTCGTACATGAAGGCACGGGCGAACTTCGCACAGGTTATGGAAAGGTTCCTTTCCGGCCAGGCGATTACTTGCATATTCCGCGGGGCGTCATTTACCAGCTTCACTTTGATACGCAGCAGAATCGACTCTTCATCATAGAGTCTTACTGCGGGGCTATTCGCTTCCCGAAGCGGTACATGAATGAGTACGGTCAGCTCCTGGAGCACTCGCCTTTTCACGAGCGGGACCTGCGGCCGCCGCAGGACCTCGAGACCCACGACGAGCGGGGGGAATTCCTCATCCGCATCAAAAAGCGGGGGGTGGTATTTGACTATATCTACGCTACGCATCCGTTTGACTTTGTGGGGTGGGATGGCTGCTCGTATCCGTATGCGTTTTCCATTCATGAGTTTGAGCCGATAACGGGACGCGTGCATCAGCCGCCGCCGGTGCATCAGAACTTTGAGGCGCGGCAGTTTGTGGTGTGCTCCTTCGTGCCAAGGCTATATGATTATCACCCGCTGGCCATCCCAGCTCCCTACAACCACAGTAACGTAGACTCCGACGAGGTGCTCTACTACGTAGAAGGGGAGTTCATGAGCCGTAAGCATGTAGAGCGGGGGATGATTACGTTGCATCCGATGGGCATTCCGCATGGACCGCACCCCGGCGCCGTAGAAAAAAGCATCGGCGCCAAAGAAACCCGTGAGCTCGCCGTCATGGTAGATACCTTCCGCCCTTTGCACCTCACCCCAGAGGCCCTCGCCATTGAGATAAAAGACTACTACCTCTCCTGGCTCCCCGAGGATATGAAACAAACCCAAAACATATAAGCCTATGACGACGATAGCCGAAAAAACCGCACCTGTCGCCGAGGAAAAAGACTTTCTCCCTATACTCGGCACGGATTATGTAGAGTTTTACTGCGGGAATGCTAAGCAGTCCGCGTATTATTATCAACACGCTTTTGGATTTCAGCCGGTGGCGTATCGGGGCCTGGAAACCGGCTACCGAGAAGCCGCCAGCTATGTGCTGCGCCAGGGCAAGGTAACCCTCGTCCTGACCACGCCTTACCATCCGGGCAACTTCATCGCTGACCATATTTACCGGCATGGGGATGGGGTACGCACGATCGCCCTCTGGGTAGAAGACGCCACGAAAGCCTTTGAGGAAACCACTAAGCGCGGGGGCCGGGCTTTCATGCCGCCCACCCGCCTGGAAGATGAGCATGGCCACGTGGTACTTTCAGGCATCCACACCTACGGGGATACCGTACATATCTTCGTCGAGCGCAAAAACTACAACGGCCCCTTCCTCCCGGGCTTCATACCGTGGAGGGGCTTCGGTAAAAGCGAACCGGTGGGCCTCAAATATGTCGATCACATCGTAGGCAATGTCTACCTCGGCGAAATGAATCAGTTCGTCGCCTTCTACCGGGATGTCATGGGCTTTCGGCAGCTGGTCTCCTTTGACGATAAAGACATCTCCACCGAATACTCAGCCCTCATGAGCAAAGTCATGGCTAATGGCAACGGCTACATCAAGTTCCCCATCAACGAACCCGCTCAGGGCCGGCGTAAGTCGCAGATTGAGGAGTATCTGGAGTTCTATCATGGGCAGGGCGCTCAGCATATTGCGCTGGCGACGGACGATATTCTGTATACGGTTCGGGAGCTGCGGCGGCGGGGTGTGGAGTTTTTAGAGACGCCAAAGACTTATTACGAAGACCTCCTGGCCCGGGTAGGAAAGATTGATGAAGCCTTGTCTGAATTGTCAGAGCTGGGTATTCTCGTAGACCGGGATGATGAGGGGTATCTCCTGCAAATCTTTACGAAGCCGGTGCAGGATCGGCCGACGGTATTTTATGAGATTATTCAGCGCAAGGGGGCCAAATCATTTGGGAAGGGGAACTTCAAGGCGTTATTTGAGGCGATAGAGCGAGAGCAGGCCCGACGAGGTAATCTGTGATTTTTGTGGGGAATTGGCGCTCGGCCCTTCGCCAGGGAGAGGCGAGGGGCCGCGTCTTTTTGCGTAGCGGCTGGGCCGTGGGGGAAATGCTCCTTTCTGGGCGGCCTCGGCGTAGCTCAGACGCAGGCTGGCTCATCCTGCCTCGCCTGGATGGAATAGGTGACTTTTGGCTGTGGCTACCGCTCGTAGCCACCCTCAAAAAAGCCTTCCCCGACCGAAAAATCCACCTCTTAGCCAACTCCCTCTGGGCGGATTTAGCCCGCTTTACGGGCTTATTTGATAAGATAACCCCCTTAGTCCCCCAAAAGCTTTTGCGTTCGCCTACCTATCGGCGCCAAACCTGGACCCTCCTGAAGAAGGAGCCCCCAGGCCTTCTTCTCAATACCACCCTTCGCCGGCGCATCGCCGTAGAGGATAGCCTGGCGTGGTTTTATCCGGCATCTGAACGGTGGGCTCTTCGCCGTTCTCCAGATGCCTTAGAACCCCCCTACTTGGCCCGTGCAATAGATACCCTCTTATACGACAAGGCCTGGCCGACCTCCTCCAGTCCCCCTCACCCATGGAAGGTCTACGAGGAATTCCTCCCCCATTTAGGCGGAGCCGGACTGGACTACGGTATATATGCGGCCCTGCATGCCTCCTGGCCAAAGCTGCTTATGGAACTCCCAAAGCCCTATCTAATCTTTTTACCTGGTGCAGCCGCCCCCTACCGAAAGCCCCAGCCTACGCTAATCAGGCATCTATTAGAGCAGGCTTGGGAAACTCTGCGGCTTCCCTTAGTGCTCTTAGGCACCCCTTATGAAAGCTCCTATGCACAAGCCACTACCACATCGCTACCAAGTAGAGCTATCAGCGACTTAATAGGTCGTACCTCCCTGGTGGAGACGGTCAGCGCCATTATGCATGCAGAAGCTGTGATTGGCCCCGAGACAGGCCTTACCCACATAGCGGCTACCTGGGGTAAACCGACGCTCGTCCTGATGGGGGGCGGGCACTGGGGACGCTTTTTTCCGTATCCTGCGTCTTTTCCCCATCAGCCTTTTATCCTGCATCGGCCCATGTCGTGCTATGGGTGTGGGTGGTTTTGCCAATACACCCTTTCTCAAAAAACCCCTTACCCCTGCATCGCAACCTTAGAGCAGGCTCCTATGGAGCCGTTTTATCATTGGCTTCGGGCCGTTAGCGCTCGTAAGTGAGGATGGTCTTTATAGGAGCTTGGAAGGGTTCCAGCGCTTTTCGTCCGCCTAAATGGGCCAGCTCTATCAAAAAAGCAAAGCCAACCACCTTAGCGCCGATATTTTCCACGAGCTTGGCCGCTGCCGCCGCCGTACCCCCCGTCGCTAAAAGATCATCGTGAATCAACACCCGGTCGCCAGCCTCTATGACTTCCTTTGCCATTTCGATGGTGGCAGAACCGTATTCTAACTCATACGAAATGCTGGCGGCCACTTGGGGGAGCTTGCCTTTCTTACGTACAATGGCAAAGCCCGCCTCCAGCTCCAGCGCAATCATTGGCCCCAAAAGAAATCCCCGACTCTCAATGCCCACTACTTTATTCACATCCAGCACTCGAAAAAGGCGAGCTAACTCCTCCACGCACCGTTCCACCAGCCGAGGCCGCAAAAACAACGGGGAAATATCCTTAAAAATCACCCCCGGTTGAGGAAAGTCGGGAATCTCTCGAACTACCTCCCGCAGTTCTCT
>JAPYWM010000032.1 GCA_028276345.1 Sphingobacterium sp. | reverse complement strand
AACTTCTATTATGCGGTGGTGTATGATGTGGATAAAGACAAACGGCTTTTGCAGTCGGTGAAGAAACTTTCTGGGAGTGGGATTGTGTATGTGAGTTCGCAGCGGGGCACGATGCAGGTGGCGGAGCGGCTAAGGGGTTGGGGGGTGTCGGCGGCGGCGTATCATGCGGGGATGCCTGCGCAGGTGCGGAGTGCTGTTCAGGAAGCGTGGATCCAGGAGAAGGTGCGGATTATCGTGGCCACCTCAGCGTTTGGGATGGGCATAGACAAGCCCAACACGCGGTTTGTGCTCCATTATGACTTAGCGGCGGAGCCAGAGGCTTACTTTCAGGAGGTGGGGCGGGCGGGGCGGGATGGAGAGCTGGCATACGCTGTGGCCTTATACACGCCGCGGGATGCCATGGATTTAGAGCGGCGTATCCAGGAGAAGTATCCCTCGCAGGCCTTTTTGCAGGGGTTTTATCGGCACTTAGAGCAGGCGGCGGGGGCCTCCCGGCGGCTGCGTCTCCCTATATCTCGGTTGGCAGAGCGGGTGAATGCATCGGCGCATCTGGTGCGACAAGCGCTGCACCTTCTTTCACAGGAGCATTTTCTGGAGGTGCGGGGCGAGGTAGGAGAACGGGCCTACCTGCGATCGCGCGTGGCCCCCGAGATATGGCAGGGAAGTCCCCTTTCTGGCCTCGCAGAGTGGATTTTGCGGCTGGGGGGCGCAGCGCTTTTTCGGGAGGGGGTGTACGTAGATTTGCGGGATTGGAGTCAGGAGATGGGGGTGGGATATGAGGAACTTTACCGGGAGTTAGAGACGCTGCGGCGGCTGGGGTGGTTAGAACATGACGCTTTGCCAGAGGGGGCGCTGGAGATCGTGCTGGGGGAAAAGCCCACACCTACTCGCTGGGAGACCGTCCGGCATAAGTACCGGGATCTTCTCAGGGCCGCGCAGGTGCGTCTGCGGTTCATGCTGGGGTACTATCAGCAGCGTGAGGCTTGCCGGGCCCAGTATCTTCTGCGCTACTTTGACGAGGCGATTCCTGCTTGTGGGCAGTGTGATGTGTGTCGGGGCTACTACCGGGTAGAAGAAGTCAGCCCCCAGGCCCTGGAGACCCTCCGGGTGGAGCTGGCCGCCCTCATGGCGGTGCCCCGGTCTCTGGCCGATGTGCAGGCCTTTCTCCGGCGGCGCCTACCCAAAAGCGCCGAGCAAATACTCGAGATTCTGATTGCAGAGGGTCAGATAGAAATTCTATCAGACTGGCGGCTTCGCTGGCGAAAGAAAAGATAACCAGGTTATGTATGCGCATACTCATTTCGGAGTTATCGACTAATCATCATGATACAGCTTTGGCATTGATTGCGTATGCGGCGGCCCTAAGACCGGAGGCGATTGCCGTAGCGGCTCCGCCTTTATGGGAGGGGCTGTATCAGAGCTTATCGGAGGCAGATGGATTTATTCCGTACGAAGGGAGAGAGAATTTTCGGCGTTTTATGGATAGAGTAAAGTCTTTTCGGCCTACTCATATTGTGCATGTTACAGCTTATGGGAAGGAGCCTTTGGCCTTGGCGAGTGCCTATTCGGACGCGGCGCAGGTAGGGGTCATTCACGATCTGGCTAAACTTCGGCGATTTAGTTGGATTCAGTGGCGGATGATGCGGTATATGCGTTTCTTTTGGGTTTTACGGCCGGGGTTATACGAGCGATTGCCTGAGAGGTATCGTATGCGCTCGGATTATCTTTGGACGGGGGTTTATCCCGCATCTTTGGAGGCTCAGATACCCGCCGTGCAAGGGGCGGAAGGCAAGGTCTATATCTGTATTCCGGGACGGGTGGAGTATAAGCGTCGGGATTATCGGATGCTTTTAGAGGTGCTGGACCGGCTGGAAGGGCGTGAGCAGTTTCGGTTTATTTTACTGGGACCAGCAGCGGGGAGGCACAGCGATTATGCAGACTTTGTTAGTCGGATTCAAGAGAGAGGGTGGGAGGAAATTTTCATAAGCTTTTCAGACATAGTGCCGTTTCCATTGTATCATGCGTACTTAAGGATGGCTCAAGCGGTTTTAGCGCTGATACATCCAAACCGCTATGGGGAGCACAGAGTCTATCTCGACTCACAAATTAGCGGGGCTTTTCCGATAGCCCAGGCCCATCGGAAGCCGCTTTTTTTGCATAGGAGCTTTGCTGGGGAAGCAGAGTTAGAAGATTGCAGCTACTTTTATGATACTTCTGACGATCTGGTGCGGTTATTGAAGAGTTTGGCCGCAGGGTCTTTAGACGCAGGCCATCTGTATCGGGGAAGCTGGTTTTCTTTTGAGGAGGGGCTCAGGCGGTTTCGTCGGGGTTTAGAGGCAGTCTGAGTTTATACAGATGGGCTCATAGTTTGTTCTTCTCCTTAGTGTAGGTGCGTAGAAAGTAAGTCATTACGTCTATTCTCCAGCATATATGAGGAAATACTTTGCCTGATCGGATAGTTAGTGATAACTTAGTTTGCGATTGGTTCCATAAGTATCATGGTATATACGACGATTTGATTGCAAAATTTTTCATGTATCGCCACTGAGGAGACTTGTAGATACCATAGGCGGGTTAGCTTGTGCGAGTAACTGCTTGAGGTGTGTCCGGGTAGCCATGATGGGCACCCTGTCGTAGTTTTACGAACGAACCGAAGCACTTATTCCGCAGCAAAATGCAACTATGATGGGCACTCTGTCGTAATTTTCCCTTGCGGTCTCAAAGCCATACCTGTTATGGAAACGACGCGAGACATTCGGGAGCAGCGAGCCGCCTTGTATGCGGCTCTTGTGGCTTACCTGGAAAAACTCTTTCTTGAGAAGGACAGAACGCATTACGAAAGCAAGAGATGGTGGCGAGCTATCCTAATAGGATACCCTAATTTCGCAGTGGCTAGCATTTTAGTAGTTGCTGTATATTTTACGTTTCGTAAAAAATCTGTGTATGAATCTGAGGTTCTATCGTTATTATTGGCATTATCGCTGGGGCATATTGCATTCATAATGTTGATGGGTAAGAATGTGTTCAGGCAAACATACAAGGAGAGATCACTTAATGATGCGCCATTTTATCTTAGGGCTTACTTTTTACATAGCGCTGTTGAGCTAGCTTACTTAAGACGCTTTAATAGCTTCTTAACTCTTAAGGATTTAGATCTAAATGAAAGACGTGTAAAGAAAGAGAAGAGGGAGTTGCTTTGTAAAGCAGCCCAAGCGTCATTCTGGCCAGCTGAGGTCAAAGAGCCATGGGAACTTAGGATGCCTAAGCCAACTCTGTGGCAGAAAATAAAAAATGCTTTCTATGCATTCGCAGATATGCACTGGCCTTTACCTCTCCGATGGAGCGAGGACGAAGTACTGAATGACTATAAACGCCTGTCAGCACAAGACAAGATATATCTTATGAGTAGCCTGCGTCATGTTATAGCTATTTTTAACGCCAGTTATTTTGAGATTCCCAGAAAAGAAATATTCTCTATGGACACAAGAGCACTTACTGAAGAGAAATACGGCGACCGAGAGTTACGCAGATTATATGGCCCTTTTGGTAAAGGGGTGTTTAGTATCAGCGACTACTTTTCCCTTTTCCCGAGTGTTGAGCATGCTTATGCGGCTTTTTACCATGTTTTGCAGCGGACTTGGGAGAAGATGCGCATCCATGATGTATGTGCTGGGTACTCGGCAGCCATGGCCTTCCTTCTGCTCAGAGAAGGCAGTTATCATCCTGATAAGGTAACTATCTGACCTAATCTTTTCGAGCATCGTACTCTCGTGTCACCCATTATCCAGGAGGTCGTAGCGGTGGAAGTCAAGCTACGCTTCAAGAATGAAACCTATGATTTCTATCTGACAGGCGCATTACCGTTACCACCTAACTTCACTATCGAACACCTTCTCAGAGTAGCTCAATTCATCATCACACAAAACACCCCGCCACAAATGAGCGTGGAGCGAGCCGAACCCATAGCTACCCTACAATGCAGTCAGGATTACTACGAAGCCAGATTCAAGACTTATCAGTTGATTTTTGCCGGATGCGAGTTTAGTTAGGAGTGGGCTGGTTTTACTTCTTTTGCTTAGTGGGAGCGGGTAAAGCTGATGTCCGGAAGGTGATTTTGGTGTCGCGCTCGCCGCGGCGGCAAGCGCTGATTCGGGTGCTGGGCTATCCGGTAGAAGTGATGGAGCCGCCGGATCAGGAGGATGGGGTGGAGGGGCTTTTGCCTCCGGAGGCAGCGATGACACTTGCGGCGCGCAAGGTCCGCTGGGCATTTCCGCTTCCCACCGGGGTGCTGGCCGTGGGGGCAGACACAATGGTTGTGGCGGCGGGAGAAGTGCTGGGAAAGCCTCGCAATCTGGAAGAGGCGCGGGCTTTTTTGCGGCGTCTATCAGGTAAGTGGCATGTGGTGTATACAGGGGTGGCGCTGGCCTGGGGACAGCGGATGCGGGTCTTCTATGAGGAAACGGCGGTGCGGTTTCATCAGCTTTCGGAGGCGGTGATAGAGGCGTATCTACGCACAGATTCCAGTTTAGACAAGGCAGGGGCGTATGGGGCGCAGGATTTGATTGGGCTGATTGGGATAGCGGAGATTCGGGGGGACTTTTACAATGTGATGGGGCTACCAGTGCAGCGTGTGTATCAGGATGGGGTGAAGCTACTGGGCAGCGATTGGGTGGGCGGGGGAGCAGAAAGCCTGAGTTTGGGATGATTTTTGCTACTTTGGTTGGCATTGTGCGAGGTTCGCATGTCATAGTATGGCTTTGGCTGCTGGGGGGGGTGGAGCTTTTATGGGGGCGGGAGCGGGGCGAGATAGACTCCCTGGAGGCCCTTTTGCGGGCACGCAAGGTGTCTGATACGACGCTCCTCTCCGTTTACACGAGTTTAGCCCGGCTCTATCTGTCGGTAGAGCCGGCGAAGGCGCTCAGTTATGCTCGACAGCTCAGTGAGAAAGCTTCTAAGAATAATGACTTGCGGCGGCAGGTGCTGGGTTGGTATTATCAGGCGGCGGCCCATTACCAACTGGGGCGATACGAGGAGTCTGAGCGGACGCTTGTACGAGCGGAATCGCTTTTCCAGTACATGCGGCCGGATACAGGGATTTTAGTGCAGTTTAAGAGTCTAAAGGCGGCTATTTTTGAGAGTCGACGCGAAGAGGTGCCCAAAGTTCTTTCGGCTTATCAGGAAGCGCTGGATCTGGCGCGAGCGAGTGGGCAGCCCCGTCTCCGGGTAATGGCGTTGAATAACCTGGCCCAATTCTACCTAAATCAGGGCCTTTATGAGGCGGCTCAGCCACTCCTCCAAGAGGCTTTGGAGCTTGGACAGACGGGCCAGGAAGCTGACCATCTATACAATACTTACTTGATCCTTGCCCGGTACTATCAGCGGCAGGGAAAGGTGGATTCGGCTCTTTTGGTACTACATCAGGTGCGGCAGTTAGGGGAGCGCACCGGTGTACAAAAATGGGTTCGAGAGAGCTACAGCCAGAGTGTTCAGGTAGTCCTTGAGGAGGGGCACATAGAAAAGGTGGATACCCTTCTGCGGCAGGGGGAGGCTGCTCTCCGCACAGACTCGCTCCTTTTGGCAGAGTTTCTCAATGAAGCTGCCAGCTACTTATATGTGAAAGGCGCTCTCAATCAAGCCAAGATTCTGTGGGAGAAGGCGCTCCAGATTGCGGAGGCTGCTCCGTATCCGGTGGTAGGGATTCGGGTGCTGATGAACCTCGGGAGCCTGTATGAGCGGCAGGCGGATTATCCCAAAGCGCTGGAGAAATTCTTGCAGGCTCGGAGCTTATGTGATAAGCATCAGGATACCGTTCGCCTCCCCATGGTGCTGATGAATATTGGGAATGTGTATTTTGCGCAGGAGCAGTATCCG
The DNA here is from genome assembly GCA_028276345.1 of Sphingobacterium sp. Lineage (GTDB taxonomy): Bacteria > Bacteroidota > Bacteroidia > SpSt-205 > SpSt-205 > JAPYWM01. The sequence goes on along the minus strand of JAPYWM010000032.1, from coordinate 4,396 downwards.
AAGGCGCTCGAAGCGTACAGTGAGGCGGCGCGATACGCCTACTTAGCGGAAAATCGGGACTTCCCCGCACGGGTGGCGGCAAACTTAGCTGTGTCTTACGCGAAGTTAGGGGATTATGAAACAGCCCGCCGGCTTTTGGAGGAGAGTAGTCTCCTGGCAGAGGCTGAGGAAAACTGGTCGGCCGCAACTACGGCGCTAATTAATCTGACTTGGATAGATATCGAGCGAGAGGCTTACGGGGAAGCCCTTAAAGACCTGGAAAAGGCTGCCAAGTATGCTCAAAAGAGCAAAGACCCCTATCTACAAGCGCAGATTTACCTCACTCAGGCCCACATTTATTATCAGCAGAAGGCCTATACCTCGGCTATTCGGGCGTACGAGGCGGCCCGGCCTATCTTGGAGGGCCAAAGCGCCTACTCTGAGTTAGCAGAAGTGTATGAGAAGCTCAGCGAGCTTTATGCGCAGGTAGGACAATATCAAAAAGCCTATCGAGCTGCCCAGCAGCTGGCAGCGGTTATCCGACGGCTCTCCAACGAAGAAAATACCCGCGCCCTCACCCGCTTGGAAATGAATTATCTCTTTGAGAAGGAGCGGGAGCGGCAGACCCAGCTTCTGCGGGAGGAGCAGATCCGCAGCGAAAAAGCTCGCCAGCTTACGCTGGTGATCTTGGTTGGCTCAGTGATGGTGCTGGGCGCTATGCTCTTTGGCATTTTCACCCTCTATCGGGCTAATAAAAAAGAAAAGGAAGCCAACGCCGAGCTGGCTCGCCGTAACGCGCTCATAGAGGAACAAAAACGGCTTCTGGAAGAGAAAAATGAGGCTCTGGAGCGCGCTAAGCGAGACATCGAGGAAAGCATCCAGTACGCCAGACGGATACAAGTAGCGATTTTGCCAGACTTGAGCGAATTTTACATGCGGCTGCCAGAAGCATTTGTACTCTATCTGCCACGGGATGTGGTGAGTGGAGATTTTTACTATTTTTATCCGATTTCCGATCAGGTTAGTGTAGTGGCAGTGGCGGATTGCACAGGACATGGGGTGCCAGGGGCCTTCATGAGCATGATAGGTTCTACTTTGCTCAATAAGCTTTCGCAGGAGGAGGGGATTAAGAATGCGGCGACTTACTTGGAGCGGCTGGATGAGGAGCTTCGGGCTACCATTCACAACACAATGGGAGAGAGTAAGGTCAAAGATGGAATGGACATCGGTCTATGTCTCATAGACCATAGTCAGCATTATATGCATTTTGCGGGGGCTAAGCGGCCGTTGTACCTTTTCCGGCCGGACGGCACATTTATAGAAATCAAAGGTACTCGCCGCTCCATTGGCGGAGATAACTTAGCAGACCAGATGCCATTTGAAAACCACGAGATCCGCCTGGAAGAAGGCATGAGTTTTTACCTCTTTTCAGACGGCATTGTAGACCAGTTTGGCTGGGAGCGTGAGCCGGGCAAGCCCCCCCGCCGTACGAAGTTCATGCCGCGCCGTTTCAGAGAACTCTTAGAAAAAATCCGTACCTTACCTGCAGTCGAGCAAAAAGAGCGCATAGAAATGGCAATCACGGACTGGCGAGGAGATATAGAGCAAATAGATGATATATGCGTTATTGGAGTGCGTTACTTATCCTCATAGGGGGGGCTGGCTGGGCACAGGTTAAGTACAGCAATGAGTTTCTCAAGATTGGTGTGGGAGCCCGAGCGGCAGGACTGGGGAATGCGCAGGTGAGCAGTGCAGAGGATGCGACGGCCGCCTACTGGAATCCCGCTGCCCTCCTGGCCGGACCAGATTACCCGCAGATTGTGCTCATGCATAGCGAGTACTTTGGCAGCGTGGCGAAGTATGACTATGGGGCGCTGGCGCTTCCGTTTCGGGAAAGGGATCAGCGGTTTGCGGTGAGTTTCATTCGGTTAGGGATAGATGATATTCCAAATACCCTGCGCTTTTATGATGGGCAGAGCTATGACTTTTCGCGGATAACGAAGTTTTCGGTGGCGGATATGGCGTTGTATCTGTCCTATGCGCGGTTGGTGCAGGATACGACCTGGCAAGTAGGTGGAAGTGTGAAGGTGGTGCATCGGGTGTTAGGGCCTTTTGCCACAGCGTGGGGATTCGGGCTGGATGTGGGGGTCTTGTATCGGCGGGGGCCTTTGCGGATAGGGGCAGCTCTCTATGATGCGACTTCTACCTTCAATGCCTGGACTTTCAATACAGAGACTTTTGAGGAGGCATTTCGGCTGACGGGGAATGAAATACCCCAAAACTCCATTGAGTGGACACGGCCGTCGTTTCGGGTGGGGGTACGGTATGCTTTGTGGGCGGGAAGGCGGTTTTCGGTAGTGCCGATGGCGGATGTGGTGGGCTTTACGGATGGGAAGCGGAATGTCTTGCTACCAGGCCGGCCCATCAGTATAGATGCAGCCGGGGGGCTGGAGCTGAAATACCGCGACATAGTGGCTTTGCGAGTGGGGGCGTCTACTTTTCAGAAGCAGCAGCGGTGGGATGGAAAGTCCTACCTGAGTTTTTATCCAACGGCGGGGATAGGATTCCGAATATGGTACTTTGGGATTGATTACGCCTTAGCGAATTTCACGGGCTTTTCGCAGGGGTTGTACTCGCATTTGATTTCGCTGCGGGTGGATTTAGCGCCGGAGCTTAGGCGGCGGCTTTTTCCGTCTAAGGGCGGAGGATTTTGAGGGAGGTAGGACCAATAGTAACTTCTGGACACCCGTAAGGGAGGGAGAGGGTGACTGAAATTTCATAGTTGCCTGGCATGCCGAAAGTGCGTTCTATCGTGGGGCCTTCAGCTGTAGTGCCATCGCTAAAGCTCCAGAGAATGCGGGTGGGCTTGATATGGGCGGGCAGGTCTATCCAGAAGCGGATAGGGCGGCCCGCTTTTTCTTTTCCGGAGGGGGCATCGTGTCGGAGGGTGATGGGCAGGCTGTCGCAGGGCTGGCCCTCCAGGATGGCCACCCAAGCATCGCCATTGGGCGGCGCTTCGGTAAAGCGGTTTTCTTTCTGGGCGATGAGGTAGAGGCGGTTAGCGGCTGGGAAGAGGGCAATAGCTTTTTCGGGGTGGGGGCCGCCGAGAGCTTTTTCCCAGAGAGGGCGGCCGTATGGGGAAAGGTAGCTGAGCCAAATATCTTTCTGGCCGCGATACTCGGGATGGTCCAGGCGCTCGCTCTGGATGTAGCCGGCGGCCCAGATATGCTGGTTGGGGTCTTCGGCGAGGGCGAGGAGGGTGCCGGTGGCGGCGGGGAGAGCCCAGGTTTTCTCCCAGGCGACGCGGCCTTCGGGGGAGATAGCGCTCAGGCCCCACTGACCTTCATACTGGCCACCCACCAGCCAGAGGCCATTTTCGAGCACTAAGAGGGCTTCCAGCCGAGACGGAAAAGGGTGCTGCCGGAGGGTGATCCGCCACAGCACCTGCAAGACATCATCCAGGGCCAGAATGACTGGATAGTTCTGAATCTCGCCAATAGCGGCGTAAAGCCCGTTTTTAGCGGGGCGGATGCGCCTAATCAGACCACGTTGACCTAAAAGACGCCGCTGGCGAACCTCGCCTGTCTGGGCATTCAGGATAAAGAGAGCGGGTTGAAGGCCGATAGTGGTGTCTTCCCATGTTGCGCCCCCCACGAGGAGCGTGCGATAAGGCGATCGCGCGACAGTATAGGCAAAGTCTGGGTAGGGGCTACCCCAGCGGGTTTGCCAGAGGAGCTTGCCAGTCTCTAAGTGGATGGCGCCTACCCAGAAGTCTGCTCGATGGGCCGGGGGCATTTCTTCGGGGTGTGTTAGGGCCGATCCACTTGCCCCACAAAAGTACAGGATGGTGTCGGCGAGCGCAAGATCGTAGATGCGGTCTGCTCCCAGCCCGCCAGGGCGAATTTGCCATAGCACGTCACCCTCGGAAGAAATGCACACTATCCACCCATCTGGGAGCGCCTGCGGCGAGTCTTGAAACTCCCCGGCGATAATCAAGCGCCCATCAGCGGTGCGCAAAGCCGCGTAGGGCACCTCTTGGGTGGGACTTCCCACAAAGAAATGCCGGGCGAGGCTGTAGTGGGCATTTTGGGCAAAGGCAAGGAGCAGCCCCAGCTGAGAGAAAAGGTAGGCTGAGCGCACCCTGCAAAGCTAAGTTACCTTTGCGAGGTGGGCGTGGATGTGATGACGATAACGGCGCACCCGGATGATGCGGAGTTAGGGGCTGGGGGGACGCTTTTGCGCTGGCGTGCCGAAGGCGCAAAGCTGGTCATGGTAGAGCTGACAGCAGGGCAGTTAGGCACGCGGGGTTCTCCCGCCCTGCGCTGGCAAGAAGCACAAAAAGCAGCCCATATCCTGAAACCCATAGCCCGCCTCTGCTTAGGATGGGAGGATGGTTTCTTCACGGAAACGCCGGAGA
>JAPYWM010000031.1 GCA_028276345.1 Sphingobacterium sp. | reverse complement strand
ATGAGGGGGTGATTACGGCCATTGAGGCGGAGTTTGATAATACGACGGGCAATATACCGGTACGGGCCACCTTCCCTAATCCGCAGCGCCTTCTCCGGCATGGGGAAACAGGGAATATTCTTATTCCCCGCGTCTATTCCGGGGCCCTTCTCATTCCCCAGCGGGCTACCTATGAGGTGCTGGATAAAAAGTATGTTTATGTGGTAGGCGAAGATGGCAAACTCACTTCCCGGCTCATTGAGATAGAAGCAGAACTGCCTCACCTGTATATTGTCTCTAAGGGCTTATCGGAGAAAGACCGACTGCTTTTGGAAGGTCTCAATCGCGTTCACGAGGATGACTTTATTGAGGGGGAGTTTATACCACCCGAAAAGGCTCTGGAGAAGCTGCATTTACATGCTGAATAGTCGCTATTTATGTTGAGCGATATTTTGCGTAGGCCGGTTCTGGCTATTGTTATTTCTATTTTGATAGTTTTTGTTGGGCTTCTTTCGCTGGTTCAGCTTCCGATATCGCAGTTTCCGCCGGTGGCCCCCACGACGGTAAATGTATTTATAGCGTATCCGGGTGCAAGTGCTGATGTGCTAATCCGGTCTACGATTATTCCGCTGGAACAGGCGATTAATGGGGTGCCGGGCATGCGGTATATTATTTCTGATGCGACGAGTGCGGGAGAGGGGACGATCCAGGTGGTTTTTGAGCCGGGCACCGACCCGGATGAGGCGGTGGTACGGGTGAAAATCCGGGTAGACCAGGTCATGCCGCTCTTACCTCCTCTGGTACAAAGAGAAGGAGTCATTATTACGCCCATAGACCCCAGCATGTTGATGTTTGTCAATCTTTACAGCACAGATTCGACGCTGGATGAGAAGTTTTTGTATAACTATGCTTTGACGAAGATGCTGCCAGAGTTGCAGCGGATTCCGGGGATTGCTCGCGCGCAGATATTAGGGAGTCGGATATATGCAATGCGGGTCTGGCTCAATCCCGAACGAATGCGCGCCTACAATGTTTCGGCGGAGGAAGTGATGGAGGCGATGCTTCAACAGAGCCTTTTAGCGCGGCCTGGCCGCTTAGGGCAAAGCTCCGGTAAAGTCGCCCAATCGTTAGAATACACCCTCTTCTATCAGGACCGCTACAATAAGCCAGTACAATACGAAAATATCATCATCCGAGCTAACGAAAATGGACAAATCCTTCGCCTCAAAGACATCGCCCGAGTAGAATTAGGCTCGGAGTTTTTTGACATTTACTCCAATCTCAACGGCTACCCCGCCACTTCCATCATGCTCAAACAAATCACCGGCAGCAACGCCCAGCGCGTCATCTCGCAAATCAAAGCCAAACTCCGGGAGTTTGAGAAAGAATTCCCCAAAGGCATACATTACAGCCTCAGCTATGATGTATCGCGCTTTCTGGACGCCTCCACCGACGAAGTGATAAGTACCCTGCGAGATGCGTTTATTTTAGTGAGTTTAGTCGTTTTACTCTTTTTGGGGGATGTGCGCTCTACGCTGGTACCTATTATAGCTGTACCGGTATCCCTGATAGGGTCGTTCTTTTTTGCGCTGGCGTTTGGACTTTCTATCAATATGGTTGTTCTTTTTTCCTTAGTGCTGGCTATTGGGATTGTGGTGGATAATGCAGTGGTGGTGTTAGAGGCCATGCATGTGAAGATGGAACTTCATCACTTATCGCCTTACCGGGCGGCTCAGGAGGTGATGCGGGAGATTGGGGGGGCAGTTATTGCGATTACGCTGGTGATGGTATCTGTGTTTGTGCCTATAGCATTTTTGAGTGGTCCAGTAGGGGTATTTTACCGAAATTTTTCGGTCATTCTATCTACATCTATTACTTTGTCTGGATTAGTGGCGCTTACGCTGACGCCGGTTTCGGCGGCCATGATTCTCAGGCCCCTCTCCCACCAGGCTTCTTCTCCTCGATCGCTCTGGGGAAAGTTCTTTCAAGCGTTCAATCGCTGGTATGAAAGGCTAAGCGAACGTTATGTGGGCATCATGAAAGTTACTGTGAGCCGTCCCTGGTTTGCGCTGGGAGGGATTAGCCTTTTTTTGGGCGCAGCGGTTCTTTTGCTTCGGTTTATCCCCGCTGGGTTTGTACCCAACGAGGACCAAGGGATGATTTATGCGATCTTGCAGACGGCGCCGGGCTCCACGCTGGAATATACTTTCTCTGTATCGCGGCAGCTCCAAGAGATTTGTAAGGAGATACCCGAGATAGAGACGGCAACAGCGCTGGCGGGGTATGAGATTATGACGGAAGGGCGGGGGTCTAATGCCGGGACTGTGCTTATCCAGCTCAAAGACTGGGAAGAGCGCCGACGATCTGTAGCAGAAATTCGCGAAGAGTTAGAAGAAAAAGCCAAGAATCTGCCAGCCATCGTGGAGTTTTTCGATCCGCCGGCCGTACCGGGTTTTGGCACTTCGGGCGGGTTTTCTCTGCGACTACTCGATAAGACAGGCTCCTTGGACTATCAAGCTTTCAATAATGTGGTACGGGAGTTTATGGACTCCCTACGGAAGCGTCCTGAGATTACGGGACTATTCACCTTTTATGCGGTCAATTACCCGCAGTATGAACTGCATATTGACAATGCTATTGCCATGCAGAAGGGGGTCTCTATTGGTAAAGCCATGGAGAACCTGAATATTCTTATCGGCAGTACTTACGAGCAGGGTTTTATTCGATTCGGACGATTTTTCAAGGTTTATGTGCAGTCGGCTCCGGAGTTTCGGCGTTACCCTTCCGATCTTCTCAATCTATATGTCAAGAACGAGCGCGGGGAGTATGTACCGTATTCGGCTTTTATGCACTTAGAGAAGCGGCAAGGTCCGAACGAGCTCACGCGTTATAACCTGTACAACTCCGCGGCGATTCGGGGCTTGCCTGCACCGGGCTATACCACGGGGGATGCGATTGAGGCGATTCAAGAAGTGGCGCAGAAAGTGCTCCCCCGCGGATACGATATTGCTTGGGAGGGTCTCTCCTATGACGAAGCGCTCCGCGGCAATGAAGCCCTCTATATTTTTCTGGTGGTGCTCTTTTTCGTGTATTTGGTGTTGGCTGCGCAGTATGAGAGTTTTATTTTGCCGCTGGCGGTGATCTTATCGTTGCCACCGGGGATTTTTGGGGCGTTTTTATTTCTTAGGCTTATGGGATTAGCGAATGATATTTTTGCTCAGATTGCACTTATTATGGTAGTTGGTCTTTTGGGGAAGAATGCGGTTTTAGTGGTGGAATATGCTTTACAGCGTCAAAGGCAGGGGTTATCTATTCTGGAGGCGGCGGTGGAGGGGGCACGGATGCGGCTGCGGCCTATTTTGATGACTTCGTTTGCCTTTGTAGTGGGGGTGATTCCGCTGATGTTGGCTCATGGGGCGGGGGCTCTGGCCAGTCGGACAGTAGGGACGGCCGCTTTTGGTGGGATGCTGGTGGGGACGGTCGTGGGGGTATTTTTCATTCCGGGGTTGTATTATGTCTTTGCGCGGCTGCCGGGCGGCCGTTCGCTTCTGAGAGAGCAGGAGTCTCGTTCTCTCACGGAGGAGCTGGTCGAAGAGAGTTATGTGCGTGCTTCGTGGTGGAAAAGGATTACGCATTGGCGGACTTTGCTTCAGCTGCGAAAGCGCCGCCAAAAAACCCGTGTCTCGAAGATATGAGCCGTTTAGGGAATCCATTTTTCTGGGTTTTAGGGCTGGGATTTTTAGGGGGGTGTGCGGTTTTTCGGCCGACGTTACCCATGCCGCAGTTGCGCTTACCGGCCACCTATGCTTCGCAGGGGGCGGATACAGCTTCTATCGGGAGGCTTTCTTGGCGGGCCTATTTTCGAGACCCTTATCTGCAAGCCCTTATAGATACGGCATTAGCGTATAATCAGGAGCTGCGGATTTTGGCGGCAGAGGTGGAGATGGCCCGGTGGGAGGCCCAGGCCCGCCGGGGAGAATATTTACCCTTCGTACATTTGGGCTGGAAGAACGAAATAGAGAAGGTAGGGGCTTTTACGCCTTCTGGTGCCGTAGAAAGCAATCTCGTCCCGGAGCCCGGGCGGTCTTTTCCTGAGCCCATGTCTATGTATGAGGGCGGATTGTATGCTTCGTGGGAGTTGGATATATGGCGTAAGCTGCGCAATGCCCGCCGCGCTGCCTTCCTACGCATGCTGGCTGCTGGGGAAACCCGACAATTTGCGGTAACCCGGCTCATAGCTGAAGTCGCGGAGTCCTATTATGAGCTTCTGGCGCTACGGGGCCTCGTTGCCGTCGTAGATACCTATATCAAGGTGCAGAGTCAAGCGCTGCATCTGACTAAGCTCAATCAACAAGCAGGGCGCGCCACCCAGCTCGCTGTCAATCGGTTTCAAGCTCGCCTCCTCAATACCCAGAATCGGCGCTATCTTTTATTCCAGCGGCAGGCCGAGGTGGAAAATCGTCTCATCTATCTTTTAGGGCGAATCCCCACGCAGCTTCCAATTTCTCCCCAGGCCATTTTGGACGTTCCCATAGATACGACCCCGACGGTAGGGGTTCCTGCGCATCTGCTTACGCAGCGGCCGGATGTGCGTGCCGCAGAAAAAGCCCTGCAAGCGGCCCATTTAGATGTGCTTTCGGCCCGAGCCGCTTTTTATCCGCGGCTGGGAATAGGCGCTTCGATCGGTGTCCAAGCTTTTCATCCAGCGCTCCTGCTAAATCCTAAGTCCCTCCTTTACACGCTGGGGTTAGATGCCTTACAGCCCCTTATCAACTGGAATGCGCTAAAGGCCGCCTACGGCATGGCAAACGCTCGGCAGCGCCAGGCCCTTTTAGCTTATGAACAAACTCTCCTTTCAGCCTATACCGAAGTGCAGACCCAGTTAGCTCGCCTCCAAAATGCCGCCCGAAGCTATGCCATCAAACAGGCAGAGGTTCAGATACTTTTGGAGTCTATTCTTATTGCGGATCGCTTGTACCGTTCGGCCGACGCCGACTATTTAGAGGTGCTCCTGACGCAGAGTGAAGCCTTTGAAGCTCAGATAGAGCTGATAGAAACAAAGCTGGAAGCCTTAAAAGCCCAAATCGGCCTTTATAGAGCCCTCGGCGGGGGAGGGGCAGAGCGGTCGTATCCGTGAGATATGAGCGATGACAGGAAGACGCCCCACATAGCCATACATTTGTAGGTATGCAGACAGGGGGTCGGCATTTAGCGCGCCTACTGAAAGAATACGGCATGACGCATTTATTCACGCTGTCGGGGGGCCACATTATGGAGATTTATGAGGGGTGTGCGGATGTGGATGTGCCTGTGATAGACTTTCGGCATGAACAGGCGGCGGGGTTTGCAGCCGAAGCGGCCGCGCGCCTCACGAGAAAAATCGGCGTATGTGCCGTAACGGCAGGCCCGGGCGTTCTGAATGTCGTTACCGCCGTAGCTAATGCCTGGCGCAGCCAAACCCCCATGATCGTGATCGGGGGGCAAGCGGCTCAGCCCACTATCGGCAAAGGCGCCCTCCAAGAAATGGACCACGTCGCCATCATGCAGCCCATCACCCGCTGGGCTACCCGCATCACTAAGCCCAGCGAGATCATGGATGTCGTAGCGCGGGCCTTCCAAGCCGCAACCAGTGAGGTGCCCGGCCCTGTCTTCTTGGAAGTGCCTATGGATGTGCTCTTTGACCAAGTGCCTGACAAGCCCCTCTTCATTGACGACGAGATCAAACCTTATGATGCCCATCATGCCGCCATCAAAGCCGCCGCCGAACTTTTGCGGGAGGCCCAGCGGCCCGTTTTGCTGCTGGGTAGTCAGGTGCTTTTTTCCGAGGTAGCACCGGAGATTCGGGGTATAGTAGAGACGTTGGGGATTCCGACTTTCACGAATGGCATGGCTCGGGGGGCCTTAGGGGCCGAACATCCCCTGCTTTTTATCCATTCTCGGCGCAAAGCGCTCTCAGAAGCCGATGTGGTGATTCTGGCGGGGGTGCCCCTAGACTTTCGGCTAAACTACGGCGAAAGTATTTCTGCGCAAGCTAAGCTCATTCGGGTCGACCGGGATGCGGCGGAGCTCCGGCGCAATCGTCCCGGAGACGTTAGCGAATGGACCGACCCGGGCGTCTTCCTGGCCGCATTAGCCAAAGTAGCCCCTGAACCCGCCCACGGGTGGAAACCCTGGAAAGACCTCCTGCGCCAGGAGGAGGCCGCCCGAGAAGCCCGCATCGCCGCTGAGGCCGCCAACTCTACCCGACCCGTGAATCCCCTGCGCCTCTGCCAGGAAGTTAATAAGCTGCTTACCCCCCAGAGCATCGTGATTGGAGATGGGGGGGATATTGTGGGGACGGCGGCGTATACGATTCGGCCGCGCGGTCTGGGGCAATGGCTGGATGCCGGCCCGCTGGGCACCCTCGGCGCTGGCGCGCCTTATGCCATCGCCGCCAAACTACTGCGCCCCGATAGCGATGTGTGGGTCATCTTTGGCGATGGGGCTTTCGGCCTCAATGGCATGGAGTATGATACCGCCGTCCGATTCAACCTGCCTTTCGTAGGCGTCGTAGGCAACGACGCCGCCTGGATGCAAATCAAACGCGCCCAAATGCCCTTCTACGGACGGGCCATAGCCACCGAGCTTCTCCCCTCCCGCTATGACAAGATGGTCGAGGCACTCGGCGGCTGGGGTGCCTGGGTAGAAGACACGGCGGATTTGCCCGGTGCTCTCCAGGCGGCCCGCAATAGCCAGAAGCCCGCCCTGGTCAACGTGCGTATCAGCGAGACGGACTTCCGGAAAGGCTCCATCTCCATGTAATGCGCAAGCTCGCCGTAGAAGAGCTGGGCCGCCTCTCCGTAGAAGCCTACCGGCAAGCCTCCAAGTATCCCCTTTACCTGGCGCTGGATGATGTCCGCAGCCGGTATAATGTAGGGAGCCTTTTGCGCAGTGCGGATGCCTTTCGAGTGGAGAAGGTGCTGCTGGGGGGGTATACGCCGGCGCCGCCCCATCCCGAAATCTACCGCGCTGCCCTCGGCGCCGAAACGTCCGTAGCTTGGGAACGCATCCCCAACTTAGCCGCCCACCTCAAAAACCTCCAAGAAAAAGGCTTTGCTATCATCGCCTTAGAGCAAACCGATGAGAGCCAAAACCTCATGCATTTTGATTGGCCGCCGCCGCCCTGGGTGATCGTGGTAGGGCATGAGCTGCGGGGTCTCTCAGAGGAAGTTTTAGCCGTCTGCACGCATGCCGTGGAAATACCCCAATACGGCACCAAGCACAGCCTCAATGTCGCCGTAGCGGGGGGGATCGCCCTCTATGAAGCGGTGCGGGCCTTAGAACGTCAGGGCTTCAGGATCGCCTGATAGCGCTGAGGCGACTCTAAGAGGCGACGCGCCTCTTGAATCCAGGGGTCCTCCCGCATCGCAAACGCATAAGCCCACTTTTCGCCTGCCTGGCGGTACAGGACCTCTTGCGTAACCAGAAACGTTACTTCGGGTAGGGCACGCTGGACCTTTTCCAGGCGGCTCTGGAAGAGGGCGCTTCGGGCCTGCTCTACTGCCTGACGCACCTGCGGCAGCGTATCCGTGCGCGTGCGAACCATCTCTAAGAGTTTGTCGGTTTCATCCGTTAGGGACTCTGGGTAACGCGCCACTGAATCCAACGTCGTCTGCACCACTGCCTCCGGAAGCAGCCGGAGGGCTACCGTGTCGGCCACCGTAGAAAGGTACGCCGAAAAGAGAAAGAGATAGGGACTCACAGCATTTTTGAGGGGGAGAGGCAAGGCGGTGGGGAGGGTGATGTCAGGGGCAATCCCATTGGCCTCCCGTACGGTGCGGCCCGAACGGGTCTTGAAAACCCTATCGCCCTCCCGCCCGAGCTGAATGCACCGGCCCGAAGGCGTATAGTACCGGGAGACAGTGATTTTCATCTGGGTGTTTTCCACGAGGGGGCGCACGACTTGTACCAGGCCTTTTCCAAAGGAGCGATGGCCCAAAATAACAGCCCGATCCAGGTCTTGGAGCGTCCCTGCCACGATTTCCGAGGCACTGGCACTCTGCTCGTCGATGAGCACCACCAGCGGGAGGTTCGGCTCAAACGGGTGCATCTGAGCGTAATACTTTTGATTAGATTCTGGCATACGGCCTCGGGTCTCTAAGAGGAGCTCCCCCTTAGGTAGGAAAAGATTCAGGATTTCCAGGGCTTCTTGGAGGAGGCCGCCGGGGTTGCCTCTCAGGTCTATGATGAGGCCTTTGAGGGGAGCTTGGGCTTTGAGCCGGATGAGCTCCTGCCGAAACCTTTCCGAACATCCCCGCGAAAACTGACTCAAAGCAATGTAGCCAATGTCACCCGGGAGCACCGCCGCATAAGGTACAGGCGGGGGTTCCAGCTCAGCTCGCGCGACCTCTATGGTAACGCGTCGTTTTTCTGCGGGCCGCTCTATGAGTAAAGAGACTTTTGTGCCGGGCATACCTCGCAGCAGCTCCTGGACTTTATCCAGCGAGAGGGCACTTGTCGCTTGCCGGTCTATTTCCAGCAAAATATCGCCCGGTCGCAGGCCAGCTTTTTCGGCTGGGCTTTCGGCAAAGACGCGCCGGATAGCTTTTCGTCCGGCTACCTCTTGCACTACCACCCCAATCCCCGCATAGCGCCCACTCTGCTCCAGCTGCCCCTGCGTTACATCCACCGAGCTGTAAAAGTTCGTGTACGGGTCCAAAGTCGCGAGCATCTTTTCTATGGCTTCGGTGGTGAGCTTATCTAAGTCGGGCTCATCGACATAGTTTAGGGCCAGTTCTTGCAGGACTCGCCCGTAAATCTCAATATTTTTCCCGATTTTATAGAGGGGGTCTTGCCAGGCCCACAGGAGAAGACCTACTAATAGGCCGAGCGGCCATAGCCATTTTCTTCGCACCCCTCTAAGGTACAGAAAAGAAAATGGCTACCTTTGGGGGAAGGTATGTTTGAAGCGAAGTACCTGAGATGGGCCTTGGGGATGCTGCCCCTCTGGCTCTGCTCGCAAAATGATCTGGATGCGGAGCGGTGGAGCGGGCTGATGCCGCAAGGGACGGCGCGGGGACTGGCGATGGGGGGCGCCTTTTCAGCGCTGGGCGGCGACCCCACCAACCTCACCCAAAACCCCGCTGGCCTCGGTCTCTTCATGCGAGGCGGCCTCTGGCTCTCCCCTACCCTCTACATCCCCACTACCCAAACCACCTACAATCAGCAGGCTACCAGCGACAGCCGCACCCATTTCGCTCTGAACCACCTCTCGCTCATCCTGCGAGGCACTGGCGGCAAAAGCATCACCCAATGGGCTTTCGGCTTCGGCTACAACCAGGAGGGCTTTTTCTATCAAAACGCTACAGCCACCGCCTTCAATAGCCGAAACTCCTTCACACAGGCCATCGCCGAACAGGCCGAGGGCATTCCGGATACCCTGCTGGGTGGGCTCCCAGCCCTGGCCTACCTAAACTTCTTTGACTTAGGAACGCCGCTGGGGACTCGCGGCATCATAGACGTAGCCGATATCACCCGCTGGCGGTACCAAGGCGTATTTTCGCAGGGGGGCATCCTACAGGAAATCACATCCCAGGAAAAAGGCCGCCTCAACACCTGGGCTATTAGCGGGGCCCTCTCCTACCAGAACCGCATCTTCTTCGGCGCCTCCCTGCTTGTGCGGGGCCTCAGCTACAGCAAACTCTACCGCCTGCGCGAAATAGACACCCAGAACCGCTACAACGGCCAGAATGGCACCACCCCCGCCGACTACATTACCTTCCGGGAAAAGTATAGCTCCTCGGGTAGCGGGCTGGGCTTAGCCCTGGGCGTCCTGGTAGAACCCACCGACTTCATGCGGTTTGGGGTGAGCTTTACCACGGGTTCCCGCCTCCGCATCTCCGACGAGTACAACGCTGAAATGGAATTCGGCCTGGATGATGGCCGCGTCAATATTACGACCTTCCAAAATCCGTTTCAGTACGAGTACCGGTTTGTGTACCCTTACCGAACTACAGCCGGCGTAGCCTTTTTGCTTGGTGATCGCGGGACCGTCAGCTTAGAAGCAGACTTTCTGGATTATCGCACGATGAGCTTTAGCAGTAATGACTACGCCTACGACCGAGAAAATGAGACCATCGAAAAAAGCTTTGGTACGGCCATCAATGCGCGGGGGGGCATAGAATGGCTTTTGACGGATGAAATCACTGTACGCGGGGGTTATGCGTATTTCGGCCCTCAGCGCAATGCCGATGGCCGACAGTACTATGCCGACATGACCCAGCCCCAAAACCTCACCACCCTCCCCATGCAAAG
>JAPYWM010000030.1 GCA_028276345.1 Sphingobacterium sp. | reverse complement strand
TTATCCCGAATGCCTTCTCCCCCAATGGGGATGGTGTCAATGAGCTCTGGACCCCCTCCGTAACCGGCATAAAAAATGCACGCTGGATTCTGTATGATCGCTGGGGGATGGAGGTATTTCGCGGCGAAGGTCTGCCTATTGTCTGGGATGGCACCAAGGGCGGCCAAGTTTGCCCGGAAGGGGTGTATACGTACTTGATTGAGCTGGAGCGCTTTGATGGCGAAAAAGTCCAGAAGGCTGGCACGATAACGCTGCTTCGGTAAGAGGAGCTTTTCTCGCACGAGAAAGGGCCTTATACCCTTTGCAGTCAAAAATCTTCTGAATATAGAGCGTGATATTTTGACCGCCCCTTCAGCGGGCGGCGGCCCCACAAAATCCCATCAGCTTGCATTTAGAAACCCTTTACATTGAATTGGGTATTAGAGCGCCTCCAACTTCCTTATCCAATCGCCAAAGTGAGGACACGCCGCACATAGCTCCTCCCAAGGAACTTGCGCTAAAATCCCTACACCATCCGTAGTCTTTTTGAATCTCGGTCATATCCCCTTGATGCGAGCGGACGGATGAGAGGTTCCGTAGGGACGGGTCCCCTGGATGCGGGTTTCGTAGGGGCGGGTTTCGTAGGGGCGGGTTCTGAACCCGCCCCTACGGGTGGGACGTGATAATGATGGTACTATGCACAGGGTTCGGCATGACCACGAACGCATCCCATATCCCATTCGGCACATGGTTAGGTAGGTCCTGCCAGGTCCATGCCACGATAGGACCTGCCTCATTCATGTGCATAACACCATTCACGATTTCTCCAAGGATGCACATGCGGTCCCGCGTGCAAATGGTAATAAAATAAGCCCCCAGCTGAGAATGATCGTATCCCCGCAAGCAGATGTTGCGACGGTGATGTTTAGAGGTATCATACCGCATGGCCAAGCTATTAAGACTCTACCCCCCCAGAGCCGCTCGAATAGGAGGATACCCCCCATCAATCGCCTCACACGTGCCTTATACCATTTCCCATTATAAACTTTCTTTTTGGGCGCGCCCATCCCCTCTTCACATTAAGAAAGCCTTGGCCTCAAAATGGTATTAGAATGGTTTCGTAGAGCGCTTTCTCAGTGGGTCGTGCCTTCCTGATGAGGGGATTACATCCGTTTAGTTCTGCGGGTTTTCCTTAGCGAGTCAGGTTTCCCACAGGAGCGGTAGGAGGCTCCAAGTAAGGGCGAGCGCTATGGCGAGGTAGAGGAGGTTTTCTATCAGCGCTTCACTGCGGAAAAGGGCCAGCAAAAGGGGCAGGAGCGTCAGAGGCATAGCGAGAATACTGGCGGTGGCGTAAGAGAGGCGAGCCATGGCGGTAAGAAAAGCCCCTATGCCCACCACGATGCCCAGACTCCCTGCGGTAAGGAGACTCGCAGCCGGCGGCACATAGTCCCAGAGAACGGCACTCAGCCCATACCAAATTCCCCACAGACTACCTGCCCAGGCGAGGATGTATCCTAAGAGTCCTCCTATGGCTCCCCCCGACGAAACGATAAGCCTCAGCCATCGCCAGCTTTCCGGCGAAATGTCCAGAAAGCTCTTCGGGATAGCCTGAAAAAGGGTGAAGAGATAACTCAGCCAGAATAGAGCGGGCAGGGCGGAGGCCGGCATGAGGTCGCGCCTTTTGAGAAGGCCTACGAGCAGGCCGATGAGAGCGATAAAGAGCAGCGTGCCCGGAAGGGTCTGACCTCGGCGATACTCTAAGGTCCAGAGCCAGCGAAAAAGGTAGTAGCTCTCAGCGAAGGTATTCTTGAAGGGTTTCTGAGCCACTACTTTCTGGGGGAGTGAAAGTGGAGTCTGTGCAGGTGATAGTGGCGGGCAGGCCTGGGGGCGGTTGGATGCGGCGGCGGGGGAGGGCGAGCTTCGGGTCGGTATAAGCGGCTTTCATATAGAGGCCCCAGATGGGGAGGGCCATGCGAGCGCCCTGGCCATTCCAGAGGGAGTAAAAGTGCACGGCCCGGTCGGCTGTTCCTACCCAGACGCCCGTTACGTACTCCGGTGTAAAGCCGACAAACCACCCATCGGCGTGATTTTGGGTGGTGCCTGTTTTCCCGCCGATATCCAGGCTGGCCAGGCCGTATTGCCAGCGCAGTGACCCGGCCGTCCCGAAAATCGTTACGCCGCGCAGCATCTCCACCATGAGGTAGGCGGTTTTTTCGCTGAGGGCCCGGCGGTTGGAGCCTGTAAAACGCTCTATGAGATTGCCCCGGCGGTCGCGTATTTCGCGGACAAATAGGGGTTCTCGCCAAACGCCCAGCGTTGGATAGCATCCATAAGCAGCGGTTAGTTCGAGTACAGAAAGGTCGCTTGTTCCGAGGGCCAGTGCATAGACGGGTTCGAGCTCGGACTGGATGCCCATGCGGCGGGCGTAGTCGACGACGACTTCGGGGCCGATATTGCGGATGAGGCGAGCGGTGATGACATTGAGGGAGAGGGCCAGGGCTTTTTGGAGGGAGACTTTTTCGCCCAGCTCGCGGTCGGCGTTGCGGGGGGCCCAGACGGTATCCCGATCGCCTACGCGTATGGGTATCTCAATAGGCACGTTGAGCTCTTCGTAGCAGGGGGAATACCCATTATCCAGAGCGGCGGTGTACACGAAGGGCTTGAAGGTGGAGCCGACCTGCCGTTTGCCTTTGGCCACGTGGTCGTACTTGAAGTAAGTGTGGTTAATGCCGCCGACCCAAGCTTTGATTTCGCCGGTATGGGGGTCTATGGTCACGAGGCCCACTTCCAGAAAGCGCAGGTAGTATTTGAGGGAGTCCCAGGGCGTAAGAACGGTATCTATGTAGCCAGGAGCTTTCCACTGAAAGAGGCGCATGGGGCGCTTCTGGTGAAACTGCGCCTGAATCGCTGTCTCCGACAGACCAGCTCGTTTGCCTGCCTGGTACCGCTCCGACCGGTACATAGCCCGCAGGAGGATAGACGAGTCTTTCTCCCAAGGGTAAGGACGAGAGCGAAGCTCTTTTTCAAAAACCTCCTGATACTGGCTCAGGTGGGCGACGACGGCCGACTCAGCATGGACTTGCAGGCGACTATCCAGCGTGGTGTAAATCTGTAAGCCATCCCGGTAGAGGTCGTAGCCTTTTTGGCGGCACCATTGCAGGAGCCACTCTCGCAGGTACTCCCGGAAATAAGGCGCAAGGCCCTGGCTGTGGCTGGCTGTATAAGGAGTCGGCCCAACCCCCAAGGGTGCTTTTTTAGCTTCGGCGGCTTCCTTCGCAGAAATATACCCCGCCTCTGCCATCAAGTCTAAAACCAGGTTGCGCCGGGCAAGCGCGCGCTGCGGATACCGGTACGGACTGTAATAAGTCGGTCCTTTCAGCAGTCCAATCAAGAGAGCCGCTTCTGAAAGCGTCAGGTCTTTGACATCTTTGCCAAAATAATACCGGCTTGCCGATTGAATACCATAAGTAACCCCTCCAAACGGCACCGTATTGAGATACATGGCGAGGATTTCTTCCTTGCTGTAGCGGCGTTCTAAGTAGATAGCGACGATGATTTCTTTGAGTTTGCGCCAGACGGAACGTTCTACGCCGACAGCGTCGTAGAGGTTGCGGGCGAGCTGCTGCGTAATGGTACTACCACCCCGCACCCGTCCTGTGGCCGTGGAAAAAATCGCCCCCAGAATCCCAATGGGGTCAATACCGGAATGCTCATGAAAGCGTCGGTCTTCTACGGCGAGCAGGGCCTGTTTGACTATGCGGGGGATGACCCGGGCCGGCAAGCGTACCCGATCGGCATTCACGTAGTAGGTGCCGAGCGTCTGATTGTCTGCCGAATAGACGACAGAAGCCAGCTCAGGCGTGGGATCCTCCAGCGTGCGGAAGGAAGGCATATCCCACCACACGTAGAGAAACACTAAGACCGGTAGCCCCAAAAAAAGTCCTATCCAAATCCCAATCACCCAGGCATCGTATTTCGCATAGGATGAGGGGGAAACCCCACCAGCAGCAGGCGTGCCCTGGATACGGAGCCGCTTTTGAAGCCAGGTATGAACCTGACTTAGCCAGCGCATATTTTCTGGATGAGGCTGGTCGTGGAATAGCCGGGAATGTAGGGGAGAATGACCACCTCACCCCCATAAGAGCGTACCAAAGAGGCCCCGGCAATCTGGTCTTCGGTGTAATCGCCGCCTTTGACCAGGACATCGGGGCGCAGGGCCTCAATGAGCTTTTCTGGGGTCTCTTCGTCAAAGATAATGACGGCCTCTACAAATTCCAGGGCAGCGAGGATACGCGCCCGAGCTTCCTGGGGTAGGACAGGACGAGCGGGGCCTTTTAGCTGGCGCACGGAAGCGTCGGAATTGAGCCCTACTACCAGCACATCCCCCAGCTGCGAGGCGGCTTCCAGGTATTCCACATGTCCTAAGTGCAGGATATCAAAGCACCCATTTGTGAAAACCACTCGCTGCTCCAGAAACGACCAGTAGGCTCTTAATCTCGGAATCTCTTCCCAGCGGCGTATCTTCTGTTTGGTCTCAAACATGTGGCGTACCTTTGTAAAAATGCGTGGGATAGCAAAGGTAGGGATTTTTGGGGTAGCCCTCCTCTGGGCCCAGGAGGGAGCCAGCCGGATAGTGATTTACGAGAGCATGCTGGAGCGGTACTTTCAAATCCCGGGGTGGGCCTCTGCCTCGGCTCTGGCCAAGCCCGATACGGTTCGGTTTCTGCGGCTTCAAGGTAGCCTCCCCCAGCCCTTGCCTGCTCTGCCCCGCCTACAAGCCCTTTACTTAGAAGGCATAGAGGAACTAAACCTGGAAGACCTTCTCCAAAAGCTCCCCCAAAAATGCCCGAAGCTCACCGTCTTAGCGCTGGAAGACTGTGAGATTGATGACCTAACCCCCTTCAGAAGCTTTACCATGCCTATTCGGGGCCTGCTTTTGGACCAGAATGATTTCTCGGATGTGACACCGCTCTCCTCCCTGCGCTCCCTGGAATACCTCAGCATGGCCGAGACGCCGGTGCGTTCGCTGGCTCCCCTGACTGGCCTGCCCAACCTCAAAGCCCTGGACATCCGGGAAACCAGCATCACCGACCTCCAGATCCTCCATCGGCTGCAAGGCCTGCGCATGTTTTCGGCTTACAAGACCCTTGCGCTGCGAGACCTGACCCCCCTCCTTGCCCATCAGAGCACCTTAGAAGTGCTAAACATCTCATTCTTACCGGCTGGGACTACGGCGCCTATCTGGGATAACCTTCCAGGCTTTCGGGCTTTGAAGGTTCTCATCGCGCAGGAGGCCATTCCCGACAAGGCCACCCTCCAGAAAATCGCCCAGCTTTCCACCCTGGAAGAGCTCACCATCGGCCGAAATCCTATCATCACGGACCTGTATTTCGCACAGAGCCTGCCCAACCTCCTCTACTTAGATGTGCATTCCTGTGCGGTGCAGGACCTGACCCCCTTGGCTAAACACCCTAACCTCATCAAGCTCATCATCGCCCGAAATCCCATCGCTTCCTTAGCGCCGCTCAAAACTTGCCCCCGTCTGTCAGACCTCTACTGCTACGAAGTGCCCGCCAAAGACTGGGAGGTCCTCTTGGAAATCCCCAGCCTCACGCATGTCATGCTGAAAAAAACTGACCTTCCCCCTGACAAACGAGACGCCCTCCTGATGCAGCTGCGCCGAAAAGGTGTGCGGGTCGATGTTAGCTGAGCCAGAACCGCATTCGGCGGAGGAGCTTCCGCTGTATGAACATTATACTTTCGTGGTAGATGCGGGGCAGAGCCCGCAGCGGATCGACCAGTATCTCGCTGTGCGGCTGACGCACCTAAGCCGGTCGCGTATTCAGCTGGCTATTGAGGCGGGGCTGATTACGATCAATGGTCAGCCCACGCGCCCCAGCTCGAAGGTTCGCCCCAAGCAGGTGATCCAGGTGCGCATGCCCTATCCACCGCCGCTGGAGCTTACGCCGGAACCCATCCCCCTCTCTATCCCCTACGAAGACCCCTACCTCCTCGTGGTGTATAAGCCAGCCGGTATGAGCTGTCATCCCGGGGCCGGCGTGTATCGCGGCACCCTGCTCAATGCCCTCCTGTACCATTTGCGAGGACAGGCCCTCCCCGCTACCGAGCAGAACGCGGCCCGCCCTGGCCTCGTCCACCGTATCGATAAGGACACCACCGGCCTCCTCGTCGTCGCCAAAGAAGAATCCGCCTACTTCGGCTTAGCTAAGCAGTTCTTTGATCACTCGACCGACCGGCGCTACTATGCGCTGGTATGGGGCGAACCCAAAGCGGATGACGGCACCATCACGGCTCATATCGGGCGGGACCCCCATGACCGCAAGCGCTATCGGGCCTTTCCCCGGGGGGAGAGCGGCAAGCATGCCATCACGCACTGGCGGGTGGTAGAACGGCTTCGTCTATCTACCCTCGTAGAGTGCCGGCTGGAAACCGGCCGTACTCACCAGATTCGGGTGCACCTGGCCCATATCGGCCACCCTCTCGTAGGGGATGCAACGTACGGCGGCGACCGGCCTCGGCTTCCCCTGCATAGCCCCACCCAGGCTAAGTTGGCTCACGAACTTCTGCGCTACATGCCCCGCCAGGCCCTTCATGCGTATCGGCTGGGCTTCGTCCATCCCGTGACGGGGGAGAAGCTTTTGTTTGAGGCGCCTTTACCAGAGGACATGGCGCAGGCGCTGGCGTTTTTGCGGAGCTTATGAGGGGTTTTTGGGCGGCCCTAAGCGCCCTTGCCTCTTTCCCCGCACGTCCCTAATCGCTATACACAGCCGAGAAAAAGGCCTGAGCCCCCTCCTGCCCAGCCTTTACATTTATTTTCTACGCGAAGGGATACATTTGCACAGATGCGCTGGTGGCTTCTTCTCGGCTTAGGGTGGTGGGTGATCGGATGCAAAAAAGGTGCGCTGCGCCCTAATCAGCCTCCCATAGCCCGGTTTTTTGTGGATAGCATCGGCCTCGAAGGCGAAAATCGCCTCACCTCCCGCTTCAAGCTGGGCTGGTGGGGCGAGGACCCGGATGGCTATGTAGTAGGCTACGAGCTGCGTGTAGATGGCGGCCCCTGGTTCTTTACTACGCAGCAGGAGAGCACGTTCGTGGTGGCTTTTGAGCCGGGCGTAGTCCAAAAAGACCTTCTTTTTGAGCTGCGCGCCGTGGATAATGACGGCCTAAGGACGGACTCGCCTGCTCGGCTCCGAGTGCCCTTACGCAATAGCCCGCCTTCCTGTCGCCTTGACCCTTCCGTCCCCCTTCCCGATACCACCCTTCCCGCCCTGACCCTGGTGCTGCAGGTGAGCGACCCCGACGGTAACGAAACCCTCGACTCGCTCTACATCCGCATTGGTCCTAACGGTACCTGGTGGGCCCTTTCCCCGCGTAACACCACCCTCACCCTCGTCCCTACGAATCCCCGCACCGCTTCACCTACCCGCCTCTATAGCGGCACTTCCCTAACGCCCCTTACTACCATCAACGACCCACTGCCCCTGGGCGATACGGTCCGGATTTACTTCCAGGTGCGGGACAATGCCCGCCTCTACTCCCCCATAGACAGCACCAAACCCATCTACATCCGCCCAAAAACAGGTCCCTGGCTCGTCATTGATAACTGGGAAAACGATGACGCTATGACTACGCTCGCCTCAGACCTGACCACCGCCTGGAGCGAAGGCTATGATGTATGGAACCTCCGTTCGTCAGCCCAGCAGGTACCCCTCTATAATCCTACCTGGATACATCTTTTCCGGCTGTATGAACGGGTTTTTTGGATTGGGGGAGCGGCAGAAGAGCGTTTCCGCCGGCTGGAAGAGGTGGAGGCCGTCATTCAAAACTACCTCTTGGGGGGTGGGCGCCTGCTTGTCAATAGCCCTATTCGCAGTAACGTTGAGCCTACCTCGCCCATCTTTCGCTGGGGGCCCATGGATAGTATCAGCAGCACCATGCAGAATGGCCTTCTGGGGCCAGGCGGTGCTGTAACGCCCACGGATGCCGCCTTCCCGCCTCTTTCTAATGGCCTCTCGTACTTCATGAGCCTGATCAACCCCCCCTATCCGAAAGGGACAGCACGCACCCTGTATGAAATGCCCGGTCTGGTGCAGGGTAATGGTTCGCCCTGGCCAGCCGGCCTCTCCAAGGCCGCCGCTGTGGCCTTCCCAGAAGGCTCTAACCCCAATAAGTACCGCCAGATATTCTTCGTTCTACCCCTGCACCAGCTCTCTGGAAATCGTGTAACCTTCTTCCAGGCCGTCAATACTGCCTTTCAGCCATGATGCGCTTAGCGATACTTTTTGCTCTGGGGGTGCTTTTGCACGCGCAAAAAGCAACCATCCAAGGCCTCGTCAAAGATAAACAAACTGGTGAGCCGCTCATCGGGGCTACGGTGGTTCTTGTGGGAACCTACAAGGGCGCCTATGCCGATGCCGAGGGCCGCTTTACGCTCAAAGATCTCAATCCCGGCACCTACACGCTGCGGGTAACCTACGTCGGCTACAACGAAGTGCTCCTGACGGGCCTCACCGTCAAAGCTGATCAGACCCTGAACCTGACCATTCCCATGTCTCCCGTAGGAACGACTATTCAGACGGTAGAGATCATCGGGGAAAAGCCCGTGGTCAACCTGGAGTCGGGCAAGAGCGACCTTCGGGTGAGTGGGGAGGAGATCCGGCAGACGACGGCGGTGGATGTTACTACGATGGCCTCTCTCATGCCCGGCGTAGCGCAAACCTTAGATGGCCTGCAGATACGGGGTGGCCGCGTCTATGAGACGCAGTACGTGATAGAGGGGGTTAATGCACAGGACCCCCTGGCCGGGACAGGCTTCGGTGTAGAGGTCTCCCAGGTCGCCATCGAGGAAATGGAAGTCATCACCGGTGGGATGGATGCCGAGTATGGGGATGGCACCTCCGGCGTGGTAGCGGTACGCCTACGTGAAGGCGGCGACAAATGGCGCTTCAGCGGCCGCTACCAGAAAGACCAGCTCGGCGGCCTCCTGCGACGAGAAGGCTGGAATACCGATATCTTCAACCTGGCCATCGGCGGCCCCCTCCTCCGAGAAAAAGAAACTAACCGCGCCCGCCTTACCTTCTTTGCCAGTGCAGATATCCGCCTGACGGATGAGTATTTTGGGGTACAGGCAAGTCAGCTTTACAGCAGCCTCCTGGAAGAGAGCACCAGCCGGGACCCCCTCTTTCGCCTCGTAAAGGGCCCCCTCGGCACCCCCACCAAAAGCCAGCTCTTCGCCCCACGCCAGGACAATAAATGGTCTACTACCCTCAAACTCGCCTACCGTCTGGACCCTCGCACCAAACTCACCTTCTCCCTCCAGCAGAGCCTCGGCATCAACCAGAATACCCGCTCCCTCCAAATCATCGGTAGCGACCAGATTATGGTGCCGGGCTTTCAGTATCTCTTTGCCCTCCAGCCCGATAACGCCAATACGTACACCCACCGCTCTAACCTCGCTATCCTCAAACTCAACCGCATCCTCTCCAAAAGCTGGACAGGGGAGCTGACGCTTTCCCGGCTCTTTGTGAATCTCCGGGCCGATGCCAATGGCCGGCCTTTCCGGGATAGCGTCATTCGGCAGATTTACGACCCGGCCTCTATCATCACAGACCCCGTTACGCTCTATAACCCCGGCGATTCTATCGTCTACGTCAATGCGCCCATCGGCCTCTTCAATAACGGTGGCATCGCTACACTCTGGCACGACCACTTTGCCGAGGAATACACCATCAAAATCAAGACCACCTACCAGCCTAAATCTACGGCGCATTTCTGGATATATGGCTGGGAGCATCGCATGGCTCACTACCAGTGGATAGATGTTACCCGTCCCTGGGTGGGGGCGCCCATTCGGCTGGATAATGGGCAGGTGTTTGCGTCTAACCGCATCGGCAGTAGTAATGACATCTGGGAGGTGAAACCGGTGACGGGCGGGCTGTTTTTTGAGGATCGGATTCGCTACAAGGGGATTGTGGCGAGCCTGGGGGCACGGCTCTGGTACTGGGCCCCGGGTCGCTTCGTGGACAATGCCGTTGAGGACCCCCGGGCCCCCGTCCTGGATGCCGTCCGGCAGGAATACAAAAAACAAACCATCCCCATCTTAGGCCTACGTTATAAAGCGCGGCTTCTCCCGCGCCTGCGCGTCTCCTTCCCCGTAACGGACAATCACGTGCTCTTCTTCAACTACACGCACTCGACCCGGCTGCCACATCCCCGTTTCGTGTATGCCGGCTTAAACCCTATCTATCAAGACCGCTCCTTCCTCGCTAACCTCGGCAA
>JAPYWM010000029.1 GCA_028276345.1 Sphingobacterium sp. | reverse complement strand
GTATTCTTGTACGTGCGGATTGTGATGTGGCTTCTCTTGGGAAGCTTTCCCGTCCTGAGTATGGCCCAGGGTTTCTTGGTGGGGTACAGGCAGATTACCTTTGCCGATCCCAGTCGGTCTAACCGCTCTATACCCACAGATGTGTATTATCCGGCTACGAGTAGCGGGACGAATGCGCCTATAGCCAGTGGGGCGTTTCCTGTGCTAGTGCTGGGGCATGGGTTTGTCATGGATGTGAGTGCGTATCGGTGCTTTGCGGATAGCCTCGTGCCGTATGGGTATATTCTGTTTCTTCCACGCACGGAGGGGGGTATCTCACCCAACCACCAGCAGTTTGGCTTAGACCTGCGCTTTCTCAATGAGCAGATGAAGACAGAGGGGCAGACGCCGACGTCGTTCTTTTATCAGCGGGTGACCCCTACCAGTGCGATTATGGGCCATTCTATGGGGGGTGGGGCATCGTTTCTGGCTGCGGCCGCCTATATGGGCGTTACGACAGTGGTGAACTTCGCTGCAGCTGAAACGAATCCCTCCAGCATCCAGGCCGCTAAACAGGTGACCGTACCCGTTCTCATGTTTATCGGCGAGAACGATGGCGTGACGCCGCCTGCCCAGCATCAGCTGCCGATGTTTGACTCCTGCGCCAGTACCTGTAAAATCCGTGTAACTATCCTGGGTGGGGGGCACTGCTATTTTGCAGACCCCAGTACGACCTGCAGCTTCGGGGAGGGTACTACCAGCCCCCAGCCCACTATCACGCGGGCCGAGCAGCAGCGGCGCGTCTTCGGGATTATCAGGCCATACTTAGGCTATCGGCTCAAAGGAAACCTCGCCGATAGCACAGCCATGATGACCAAGCTGAACGTTGCCACCGAAGTGAGCTACGTCCAGCGGTGCGGCTCTGTCAGCACTTCCCTGCCTCAGGCCGCTCGCCGCTGGTGGATAGATTCGCAGGCGGCGCCGCAGCAGCTGCGCTTGCACCACCCAAACCTTCCAAGTGGGACGCGGCTTTGCATCCTGGATGCGGCGGGCCATCGGGTCTATGAGGCCCCTTTACATGGGCAGGAAACGACCCTCCCTACGACAAGCTGGCCCGCCGGCGTCTATCTCATCCAGGTCGGCCCAGAATCCACCCGCTGGATCAAACCCTAAAAACCTCCGCCGACTACCTGTAAGCCCCTATCTTAGGGGCATAAGGAACCTACGCTGCCGAGCACAAGGGCCTTATTGCCGTCTCTTAGCTTAGTGCCCGCCATGCGCCTTACCGGCCTACACGCCTACTGCCCTCCAAACCGCCCCTGCGCTTAGCAGAGAGGCGCCAGCGTGATACCCCGCAGCAGCCCGTAGGAGCAGGGGGCTACGTCCCTTCCTAACTTGGGGTGCCCTATAAAATATTTGGCAACCCTATATTTGCACTATGTTGCGAAAAGTGGGATTGGCGCTGGGATGGCTGGGATATGCGCAGGTGGTTCCCTCGGACAGCATACCCACTTATGAAATAGGGCCGATTGTGGTGGCGGAGCGCTATGGGGTGGCGCCGGTGTACCGATTGGAGCCGAGCCGGCAGCTGGGGGCTTCTACCCTACAAGCGACCTTTGAGCGGGTGCCGGGGGTTTTCTGGATGGGGACATCGGCGCATGGCGGGAGACCTGTCCTGCGGGGTTTGTCCTATCAGCGTGTTCTGCTGCTGTATCATCATCTCCCCCGGGACGGCGACTACTGGGGCGAAGACCATGGCTACGAAGTAGCGAGTCGTTACTTCTTTCTACGGCCTGAAATCCGCTTAGGGCCGCAGGCGGTACGATATGGCAGCGGCGCTATGGGCGGCGTTCTAAACTACCATCTCTTCCTGCCGGATAGCACGACGTTTTTAGGACAGCTGCAGACCCTCTACAATCCCCTGGGGGGCTCTGGGCAGGTAGGATACTTATCCCGACTTTCATCGGGGGCCATCGCTACCGAAGGGGGCTTCCAACGGCTGAGTAGTTACATAGAGCCTTCCCGGGGGGCCGTTTGGAATACCGCCCTCCAAGAAGCCTATGGTGGCCTACTCACTGAAAAATCCTGGCAGGCCTATACGCTAAAAGCCTGGACCTACTACTTCTCCCAGCGGCTCGGCTTACCCCCCGAGGATTGGGACCCCCAGCGCCGGGAGTGGCTCTTAGAGAACGGTGATGACATTCCGGCCAGAGCTGCCCAGTCCTTTCTTATTGACCGCCCCTACCAGCACATCCAGAATCTCACGACTGGTATGGAAGTACTTCGCTTCTCCAGCCAGGTCGTATCCACCTGGCGCCTGTCCTATCTCTATAATGACCGGCAAGAATACGGTTATGGTGCAGACGAGCCCGACGTCTGGCTTCGTAATCATCGCTTGGCCACAGAATGGACCTGGACCCATGCCGCCTATCAGGGGGGTATTACGGGCACGCTCGCTTACCGCACAGATGCGGGGTCGGCTCCTTTTGCCCCCACCGCATTAAGCTATGAGAATGGTATCTGGGGGCGCTACCGCTACCCCGTCCGCCGCGGCCAATGGCAGATCGGCCTCCGCCTCCATTATGGCCAGCACCAGAATCGCAATACCCGTGCGGCTCGCCATTACCTCACTTGGGCCGCCGAAGTTAGCTACGAAACCCCCACCTACTGGCTCAAGCTCGCCCGAAGCTTCCGCCTCCCACATCCTGTGGAGCTCTGGGCTGACGGCTTCCACGAAGGTGCTCGCCGCTACGAGCTTGGCAGGCCCACCCTTCCCACCGAAACCGCCTACAGCGTAGAAACCCGCTTCGCCTATAAAGCCTTCGCCCTTCAAACGTATCTCATGTACTTCCCGCAGTATATTTTCTTTCAGCGCCTCGAGGATACGCTGATTAGTGCTATTGGCGCTATCTTCCAGTACACGGCAAAGTCTGCCCTCCTCACAGGGTTTGAGGTGGCTTACCAGAAAGACTGGCTTAGCGTAGAACTGAGCTATGTCCATGGCTATTTCCCGAGAGAAAAGGCCGACTCCCTCCGGGCTATGCCGAAAATACCGCCTTTTCGGGTGCGCTTTCAGCTGCAGTGGCCCAAAGCGCTTTTGCAGCCGTACGTAGAGACGGCTTTTTATGCGCCGCAGCGGCGGGCTTTCACCGCCTATCGTACGGAGATACCGACCCCGGGCTATGTCGTCGTAAATGGTGGGGGGCGTTTTCTCCAGCGTCGGTGGAGCCTGACCTTTGGGGGCACTAACCTCTTGAACGTCGGTTATCAGTCGCATCTCAGCCTTTTCCGGCAGTGGGGCCCAGACGGCATCTATGCGCCAGCGAGGGGGTTTTACTTGCGCATGGAGTGGCTGTGATACCTATCCGGAAGACGCGCTTTTTGGGGTTTCGTCTTTTGGCGCTTAGGCGGTGAATCGGGTCCGTTCCATGCCCCCCAGCAGCGGCCTCAGCTTGGCACGAGGGAGGGAAGTTGCTTGCGTTTAGGCATCTTCTTGGGGGGCAGGTTTATTCTCCGGCCGCAAGAGGGGGAAGAAAATCACCTCCTGGATGCTGGGGGCATCAGTCAGCAGCATGGTCAGCCGGTCAATCCCCAGCCCTAATCCAGCTGTCGGGGGCATGCCGTATTCCAGAGCACGCAAAAAGTCCGCATCCATGGGCATAGCTTCCATTCCCCCCGCCTCGCGCAGCGCCGCCTGCCGTAAAAGCCGCTCCCGCTGATCGATCGGGTCATTCAGCTCCGAGTACGCATTGGCTATCTCCTTCCCAGCTACAATCAGTTCAAAACGTTCGGTTACGGTGGGATCATGCCGATGCCGCCGCGCCAGCGGACTGATTTCCACCGGGTAGTCCATCACAAATGTAGGCTGAATAAAACTCGGTTCCACGACCTTCCCAAAAAGCGTATCGATCAGGTCGGCCCGCTCATACGGCGGCTCTGGCAAGGGTAGGCCCCGCTGCGCGATGAGATTTTTTAGCTCGTCGTTCGAGAGGGCGCGTACCTCCACGCCTAAGACGTCTTTCAGGGCTTCATAATAAGTCACCGTCCGAAATGGCGGCGTCCAGTCAATCTCTTTACCCTGGTAGGTTATTTTGGGAGAGCCGTGCACTTTTTGGACGACCTCATGGAGAAGCTCTTCCACGAGGATTTTCATCCAGTAGTAGTCCTGATAGGCCACATAAAGCTCCACTTGGGTAAACTCAGGGTTATGGAAGCGGTCGATGCCCTCATTGCGGAAGTCTTTTGAGAATTCGTATACGCCGGGGAAACCCCCGATGATCAGCCGCTTGAGATAGAGTTCGTTAGCGATGCGTAGATACAGCGTCATGTCGAGGGCCTCCAGGTGCGTCGTGAAAGGTCGTGCAAAGGCGCCTCCATAAACAGGCTGTAAGATGGGCGTTTCTACCTCTAAAAAGTTTCGGCTATTGAAGAAGTCGCGAATAGTCTGGACGATTAGTGTGCGTTTGCGGAAGAGTTCGCGCACGCCCAAGTGCACGATGAGGTCCACATAGCGCATGCGGTAGCGCAGTTCGGGGTCTGTGAAGGCGGCGTAGACTTTGTCTTCGGTGGCTTTTTCGATGGGGAGGGGGTGGAGGCACTTAGCTAAGAGGCGAAAGTTTTGGACATGGACGGTGATTTCGCCGGTTTTGGTGGTAAAGACGAAGCCTTCTACGCCGATGATGTCGCCCAGGTCTAAGAGTTTTTTGAAGACCTCGTCGTAGAGCTCGGGCTTGTGGGCGAAGTCATCCCGCTGGAAGTAGAGCTGAATATCGCCGGATTCATCCCGGAGGACGGCGAAGGAGGCTTTTCCCATGAGGCGTTTGCGCCACAGGCGGCCAGCGAGGCGCACCTGCTTGAAGTCGAGTTTATTTTGGGGGTAGAAGCGCAAAATCTCAGCGGCGGTGGTATTAGGCGGAAAGGGTTCGCCGCTGTATGGCGGGATGCCCAGAGCGAGGAGGCGCTGGAGTTTTTCTTGGCGGAGGGGCTCCATGGGGCAAAGCTACGACGCCCTAAAAAAGTGTGGGCTGCGTGGTCGTGGTGGGTGGGGTGAGATGGGTGCGCAAGCACGTGAGGAGGGTTTCTTCTGAGAAGGCCGACCAGCGCGCACGAAGGAGGGAGCCGAGGTGAGAAGCCCTTCGGGTGCCTGCCATAGGGGGCCGCAGCGCCGGCAAATGGGCCGAATGTAGGAGCACCTTATGGAGGAAGAAGGCCTCCTCCTGCGCTAAGCTCTGCCACAAGGGCGTAAGCCTAGTTGTCAGGCGCTCTTCCGAGCGCGTGAGCCCTGGCAGCTCCTCCATAAGCCACCGCCCCACCTCCTCTGGAAATCCCATAGCGGGCCTTCCTGGCGGAATGAGCGTCAGGGTAAGCGCCTCCGCCGTATCCCCAACCTCCCGCACACTATAGTGCAAAATCGCTTCTGGCAAAGCCGAAAAATGCGCTACGACTCGGATAAGCGTCTGAGCTGTCGTGCGCGGATACCAATAACTTCCCGAAAGGAGTTTTAGAAAGAGCCAGGCTTCCGCTTCTGGTGCGCGCAGGATATAGGCTCGCAGGCTCTCCCAGTCGCGGGCCATAGGCTGATGTAAGTGCCAGAAAAGGGCTATCGCCTCTTTGGTGCCCTTTGCGCCATTCGCCATACGCCCAACTTAGGGAAATTCCCCGGCCTGCCCGCTTTGTCTTCTATGCGCTTTCTCTGGCCGATGGGGTAAAACTCGTAGCTTTGCGGCGGTATGGCGGCAGTTGCGCACACCTTAGGGCTTATCAAGCCCGATGCTGTGGAGGCAGGACTGATGGGGCGCATCCTATCAGACATTGAAGCGGCTGGTTTTCGGATTGCAGCGATGAAGATGTTGCGGCTCTCTCGGGCGCAGGCAGAGGCGTTTTATGCTGTGCATCGGGAGCGGCCGTTTTTTGCGTCGCTGGTGGAATTTATGACGAGCGGGCCGGTGGTAGCCTTTGTGATAGAAGGGGAAAATGCCGTGGAAAGGTACCGGCAGCTCATGGGTGCGACCGATCCGGCTAAGGCCGAGCCGAATACTCTCCGGGCCCGGTACGCGCAGAATATTGAGCGCAATGCCGTACACGGTTCGGATAGTCCGACCTCAGCCCGGCGGGAAATTGCCTTCTTCTTCTCCGAGCTGGAGCTGGTTAGTCTCAATGCCGAAGTCGTAGCGGTATGACACCTCTGGAAAGAATGGCCGAGATGGGCCACCAGCAAGTGATGTTTTGCTATGATGCGGGGGTGTCGCTACGGGCTATTATAGCCGTTCATGATACGACGCTGGGGCCGTCTCTGGGCGGGGTGCGCTTTTGGCCCTACCAGTCGGAAGCCGAGGCGCTGGTAGATGTGCTCCGGCTTTCGCGGGGTATGACCTACAAGGCCGCCATTAGTGGGCTGAACTTAGGCGGCGGCAAATCGGTCATCATTGGCGATCCCTTGGTTCTCAAAAATGAAGCCCTC
Organism: Sphingobacterium sp.; assembly: GCA_028276345.1. GTDB lineage: Bacteria > Bacteroidota > Bacteroidia > SpSt-205 > SpSt-205 > JAPYWM01. The sequence goes on along the minus strand of JAPYWM010000029.1, from coordinate 3,851 downwards.
CTGCGGCGCTTCGGGCAGTTTGTGGAGAGTCTGAATGGGCTTTACATCACGGCGGAGGATATGGGCGTATCGGTGAAGGACATGACCTATATCCGGATGGAAACCCGCCATGTGACGGGCTTGCCGGAGGAAATGGGCGGGAGTGGGGACCCTTCGCCCGTAACCGCCTATGGCGTGTACCTATCGATGAAGGCCACCTGGAAGAAGCTTACAGGAACTGAGTCTTTGCAGGGGGTGCGGATCCTCATTCAGGGGCTGGGAAAGGTAGGTTGGGCATTAGCAGAGAGACTCTATCAGGAAGGGGCGGTTTTGCTGGCGACAGACCTCAGCGCCGCCCAGCTGGAAGAAGCAGCACGACGCTACAAGGTACAGGCCGTCGCCCCTGACGAGTGGTACAAGCAGCCGGTGGATATTCTGGCGCCCTGCGCCCGGGGGGCCGTCTTGAATGAAAGTACCATTCCCCACCTCCAGTGCGCCGCCATCGTTGGCTCCGCCAATAACCAGCTCGCTGATGAAGAGGCTGATAGCCAGCGCTTAGCTGAGCGGGGCATCCTCTACGCCCCTGACTTCCTCATCAACGCTGGGGGGCTCATCAACGTCTACACCGAGCTGGAAGGCTACAATCGGCAACGGGCGCTGGCCCGGACGGAATATATCTATCAGGCCCTTCTGGATGTATACCAGGCGGCAGAAAAGCGCGGCATTACCCCCCACGAAGCCGCTATGCAGCTCGCCCAGGAACGTATCCGGGCTATTGCGGGCTTACGTGTGCGCACCTTCCATCAGCCATCTGCCTTATCTTTGGCCTGACCCAGACTTCATCCCCAACTATGACGAACCAGGAAAACCTCAGTAAGGAGACCACGCAAGAGTCCGCCTCTGTCATCATCTCCCGCCACAAGCTGCGGGTACGGGTTATGCAGGCCTTGTATGCGCATCTCGTGAGCGAAACCCCCGCCGAAGAAGTTTTTGCCTACCTTTTGGAAGAGCTCCACGAGGCAGCAAAAGTAGAAGCGCCACACAATGCCGAGTTCCTAAGAGAAATGTTTTTCGGCACTGTGCGAAATCTCCCCCAACTTCGTGGCTTGATTGAAAAACATCTGGTGGGGTGGACATGGGATAGGCTTTTCATGGTGGATAAGTGCATTTTGCTGTGTGGCCTGTACGAGATGCTAAACTTCCCCGATATTCCAATCCGGGTTACGCTAAATGAGTGGATTGAGATCGCCAAAACCTATGGCACGGCCCGGAGCGCTGGCTTCGTGAATGGCTTATTAGATGCCATCCGGCGCAGCCTCAGCCAAGACCCCCACAGCCCCATAGCTCAGAAACCCCTCTAAAAGCGGCTATCCTCCTCTGGGATAGGCCCTCGCAAGCGGGTAAGTAGCATAAATAAGGCAGGTAGTCAAGATACGCACAGAGAGATTCAGGCTTTTTGCGTAAACTTGCCATTATGCATGCTGAGGGGGGAACTTCCGCTATGGTATCTGGAGCGGAGGTCCAGCTCTTTTCTATATGGTTGGGCTTCACGAGTGAACGGGAATCAGCCCAGCGCGACCTTTTGTCCATCATGCTTCAGAATGCTGGGTACTCGGTCAGTCGCCCTCCCCTTCCGGAGGGGAAGAGTCTGGTTCAGCTCTGGCAAGAGGTAGCTCGGACATACGATGCGGCCCTGCTCATTGTGGGGGGTGATGCTGGTCCCAAGCTCGATGCTGGCGCCTCCCTCCTGCGCTTGCAGTATGATACACTGCTATCGCAGGCTTCCCCCCGCTTTCGGCTAATCGTCTGGGCTCCCATTGATGAGCAGAGCCCCATGGACTTGGAGGCCCGTGAGCTTCTGACCCACATTGAGAATACCCTCACGCCTCGCGTCATGCTCACCCGCACCCAGAGCCTTCCCCTCCTGATCCAGGAGATCCACGCCTTTCTCCGGGAGGCCGTAGAAGCCCGCCAGGCCGTCAAACTCTACGACATTGCCTTCATTCACAACATTCAGGATGCGGAACCTTTTTATCAGCTTATTGAGGGGCTTTCGGAGAAGTACCGCACGCAAACGCTCGCCTTTCGGCCCGAAAATGCCGTAGAGGACTATCGGGAAGCGGAGCGGCTCTATCGGGAGAGCCGGCTGGTGGTGTTTCTCTTTGAAGAGGCGGGGGACTGGGCGGTAGCTTCTGCTACCTACCTCTGGAAAAGCGGGGGCGGGCTCTCACAGCCAACGCCCATTCTTTTGTTAGGGCTGCCCGAGCCTGCCCGCAACCGCCACCTCCACCTGAAAGTTCCCAACATTCGCCTGGAGCTACGGCCCGCCTCCGAGCTGGCCCCAGCTATTGAAGCGGCTTTCCAGATAGCCAGACACGCCTCCACCTGGCCCGATAGCCCCCGCCTGTGCCCGTACATCGGCCTGCGCCCCTTTGAAGAGATAGATGCGCTCTTCTTCCACGGGCGGGAGCGCCATGTGGATAAGCTCCTCAGCCAGCTGGCTGAAAAGAAATTTGTCATGGTAACCGGTGCCAGTGGGGACGGGAAGTCCTCGCTGGTCTTTGCGGGGATATTGCCAGCCCTGCGTGCCAATCGTCTGCCGTCGCCTTACCCCCGATGGGCTATCGCCACGCTCCGCCCGGAAAAACGTCCTCTCACCAACCTCGCCCAGAGTCTTGCCGCCGCCCTCGGTTTTAGCAACCCCGCCACTGTGGAAGAGCGCCTCACTTACGGCTTCTCGGCCCTCGTAGACCTCTATAAGAGCTCCTCGGCTTTCGTAGACCCCACCAGCCCCGAATTCCTCAGCCTCCCCGATGCCGAAAAATCCAAGCGTCTCCGCCAGGGCGCCAACCTCCTCATCCTGGTAGACCAGTTTGAGGAGTTCTTCACCAACGAAGAAAACTATGTCGGTGGCGTTGCTTCGCCCCTGGCCCAGATCACTGTCAACCTCCTTTCGGAGACGATTCGCCTCGCCCAGCGGGATAACCTACCCATTTGGGTGATCTTTACGATGCGCTCGGATTATATCGGGCAATGTGTGGCGTTTCATGGGTTTGCTGAGCTGATAGGTGAAAGCACGTACTTCGTGCCGCGGCTTACTCGGGAGGAATTTCAAGCAGTAATTGAGAAGCCGGCAGAAAATAATGGTGACCCGATTACGGCCCGGCTCACCCAGCGGCTGCTAAACGATCTGGGCGATGGGATTGACCAGCTGCCCGTTCTCCAGCATGCCCTGCATCGCATCTGGCATGCCGCCCGAGAGGGGAAGGAAACGATGGATTTGCTCCATTATGCGCTGGTGGGCGGCCTGGCCCCGCACAAACTACCCGAGACCGATCGCCCCCTCTTTGAGAAATACTTGGCCACGCTGCCTGCTGAGGAAGCGGCTTTCTACCAGCAGGGGCGCCTGCGAAACGTCCTCAATACCCACGCCGAAACCCTCTACAACCGCTTAGACCGCCTTTACGAACAGCGCTACGGCGAAACCCTCCCCCTCGCTCTCCTGCAGAAAATCACCGAGACCATTTTCGTTTCGCTTACACGGCTGGATGAAGGGCGTGGCGTGCGCGCCAGGATGACCTTACAAGAAATTACAGACATCCTGGGCCAGAGTCAGATAGACCATCATGTTGTTGCCCGTGTAGCGGCACTTTTCCGGGAAACTACCAATAGCTTTTTACAGCCCTATTTAGAACCGGGTGAATCGCCCGAGCTCAGCCCCAATGACACGCTGACGATTTCCCATGAGGCGCTCATCCGAAACTGGGATCGGCTCATCCGCTGGGCCGAAGCCGAAGCCCAGAGCGCCCGCCTCTTCAAAGAGCTGAAATTCCAAGTGCAGCGGTGGATTGCGGCTGGGCAGTCACCGAAGT
>JAPYWM010000028.1 GCA_028276345.1 Sphingobacterium sp. | reverse complement strand
CCCACGGCCTGGGGCGGATCGCCCACAGCGAGGATTTCCCAGGGGAAGGGACTGTAGACGAGATTTTCGAGTAGCTGGCGGAAGTGGGGCCGGATGCCGCGGGGAGCGTTGGCCTGCCAGAGAGATAGCGCTCTTGCCGGCTCTATCGGCCAGACGGGGAGGCCTTCGGCCTGCCGAAGCTTTCTACGAAGGGCGGAGGAAGGCGTAAATGTCTGCACTACGAAGGAGCCCGTAACAGCCGGGCGCACGCCCGCCTGATAGAGGGGCGGGAGATAACTCCATGCTGGAGAGAGGGTGCCGGCGATGAGCTGCAGGCGCCATTCGGCTTTTCGGAGGAAATTTCCCAATGCTTGTAGGATGGGCGCGCGTTTGGCGTAGCCGGGCTGTGGTAGGAGATGAGGCGTGAGAAGGGGAGCATACGGCACTGCGAGGGGCATGCGCCACAGGCGAAGCGGGCCTACCCTCCGCTCGGCGAGGACCCACACCGCCTGAAGCCGCCCCTCTGCTTCGCAGGCGATGCCTCCCCAAGGCTCTCCTATAGCCTCCCACCATTCCCAGCGCTCGAAGGGCTCCGTGTGGAGGAAGTGACAGGCCTTGAGATCGGTGCTGGGGAGCCAGTAGGTCTTCACTGGGTGAAGCGTTTCTGGGTGAGGCTTCGGAGGGTGGGCGTACCGATGGCGACGGTAAGCCGCCAGATGCTTCGGTTGTGGCCTGCGAAACCGTAGTGGGCACCAAAGCTCAGGGAGAGGCCACTGCGCCAGCGTCCTATGCCTAAGGCGATCCGGGTGAGCCAGATGCTTCCCTCGGCGTGCCAACGGCCCTCTGTGTAAAGCGTTCGGAAGCTGAGGTGCTCCTGCCACTGCGTTTTACGTAGGAGGGGGAGGTGGCGCAGGAGGGCCCGCTGAAGGTCCCACTGGGCGTGGGTCTGGTAGCTGTAGCGCCCCGCTGGCTCATACAGGGGCCAGAAAAGCAGGTCGGCGTAATAGCGGTGCAGCGGGAGAGGCTGCACATTGGGGAAAAGCCGGTCTGCCCACGGCGCCGAGTCTGACTGAACAGTGAAGGCCTGATGCCATTGCAGCCTCCCCCAGGGGCTAATGGAGAGCGTGGGGAGCAGGCCTAAATAGCCTGTCCAGAGGTAGCGGTCGGGTAGGCGCGCAAGCTCATGGCCGGTCTGCAGGGTAATCTGAAAGGGGCCCTCGGGCGGCAGGAGAATGGTACTGCGGGGCGTTCTATAAAGCTGCGTGCCTGGACTCCACTCGATGAAGAGGCCTACGCGATAGGCGGGATAGTAGCTTTCCCGGGTAGGGGAGGTGGGGCGGCGGTCGTAAGTAAGCTCTAAGGCGCTATACCAGCTACGGTGCCAACGGTAGCTCCCCCGCGCCCGCACATAGAAGCGGTCATACACCTGGAGGGGAGCTTCTCGACGCAGAAGGTAAAAAGCGGTATTCCAGAGGAGCGGTACTTGGGTGAAGTCTGGGCCTTCTCGCGCTTCCCAGCCGGCCCAGAACTCGCCTGTAAGCGGGGGGAAGCGTCGCCGGCGATAGGTGAAGCCAACCTCTGGCAGCGCACGGTGCCACCTTGTCCCATATCGTACGCGAAAGGCGCCCTCCCATAGTGCTCCCCTGCGTGCGTGCTGAATGGCGCCTTTTCCCTGCAAGACCCACCCTTCCAGCGTCGTGTAACCCGGCCAGAGGCCTACAAGCTCGGAAGACCAAGTCGCCTCGCCCTTCCCTCGTCGCATGGATAGCGCTAATCCTTCGCTCCTTAGGGAAAAGCTTGGCCGGCGCTTAGGCGAGGAAGAGGCGGAGTCTTCTCGCTGGAGTAGGGAGTCGGACTGCTGGATGTAGCGCTGCTGGAAGGTATCCAGAGGCACCTTTCGGAGGCTGTCCCAAAAGGCGTTTTCGGGTTTTTCGGCCCCCTCGAGGACGCGTAGCCGCTCCGAGAAGTCCAGCCGTCCTACAGCGACGGTATCTAAGTGGAACGCCGCCGAGGCCTTGTCGGGCGGCGGGGAAGGTGTGGAAGGAGTAGGGCGCCGGGCGGCCGGGGCAGAGCGGGGCTTCTGCACCTGCAAAAGGGTGTATCTGCGATAGAGAAAGTGGCCTTCTGCGAGAAAAGCAAGCTGGAAACCCAGGAGTTCTACTTTGAGGCGGGCGCGGAACTGGATTTCAGCGGGGGCCCAGCAGGGACCGACTGGGGCGTATTGCATGGTTAGGCGGATCGTGTCTACGTACTGCGTTCCCTGCGCAGCGGTGATGAAAAGCTCCATGCCCCGCAGGGCGTAGGATTCGTCTGCAAGGATGAGGTATCCCGGAAGGCCTGTCTGCGGGTTTTTCGGCTCAAAGGCAATCCTATAAGAAAACTCCTCGCCATCCCACACTTCGCCGATGATTTTATAGCGGTAGTAGAGGGGGGCGTCATTAGCGAGGGGGAGCACGAGGGGGCTTTTGGTGATTTCCGGAATAGAGAGGCGCTCACCGTAGGGGTCGAAGCCCTGAAGCACCCAGAGGCCAGTAAAGCCATACCTCCGAGTGCCCACGATGCGGGAATAGCGGATGGTTTCTTTGTACTTACCCGGGGGTTGGAAGTCCACATCAGAGAGGGCTTCGCTCATGTAGACGATGCCGCCGGGTGGGAGGGAGTCGTTTTGCTGTTTGAGGAGCCTTTCCACGATAGGAGGTAGGCCATCGGGGAGGCGTACGGTGAAGAGGGAGTAGATTTCACTGCGGTAGGCTGGGAGGCAGTTGCGGTTGATGGGCTTCTGGGAAATGGCACGGCGGATGAGGAGGTCGGCGGGGTTGACATTCCCCTCGGTGATGATGACGCTTGGAAGGCGGATGTCTTGGGGGCGCAGGCGGAAGGTGCGTTCGAGGGGGTTGGGGGAGCTTACCAGGAGGGTTTCCCGGTAGGGGACGAAACCGAGGTAGCGGATTTCGAGGGGGGTGGGACCTTCGGATAGGTAGAGCTGGAAGGTGCCATCGCCGCGGGTAAGCACTTGGAAGCCAGACTGGGGCAGGCGCACCAGGGCATAAGGGAGCGGCTCACCTTCCTGGTTCTCAACCCGGCCTTTGAGGAGGGCGGTCTGCGCATAAAGCCCCAGCGAAAGAAGACATCCGAGCTTAGGAGCTATTGGGAACCGCATGGGATGGGTAAAGGTAGGTTTTAGGAGGCACAGGTGAAGGGGGTGGCGGCCTATGGCGGGGACGAAGCTCGCACAGGTGCCTGGCAGCCTGTGCCTATCCGCGCTTAGAAAGTATGCCGGGTGGTGAAGATAAGCTGCCACCCATCGGAGCCGTAGGCGGCGTCAGCCCGAAGAATAGTCTGGAGGTTCCAAAGGATACGGCCGCCCAGGCCGGTACTTGCTTTCCAAGGGTAGTACCAGGCGAAAGGGGTGTTGGCGCCGGTGGCCACATCGGTGAAGGCGATGAAGCCGCCGATGAAGTTCTGACGGAGGATATTCTTCTCGAGAAGCATGAGGCGCAGTTCGGCCTGATAGACTTGACCGAAGGGGGCGATGAAGCGGTTTTCCCGGTAGCTGCGCAGGAGGTTAGGCCCGCTCAGCCCGTCTAAACGCCGGGCGTCTGCCCAGCTATTCGCATAGTATATATCCCAGAGGGGAACGTCCCGGCCATACGTGCCATAGAGGAGGGCACGCACGGCTAAGGTCAGACGGGGCAAAGTCTGAGGCTTTTCGTAGAGGAGGAGGTAAGCTCGTAGGTCCAGGGTCGTTTTGTAGATGAGGCGTGCGGGGGCTATTTCCTGAGAAGCTTCGAGAAGGAGGCCTTTGTGGGGGTCGACTTCAAAGTCGCGGGTATCCCATATGAGCGCGGTGCCGAGAAAGAGTCGTGCACCGGCAGGCAGGAGCGGGAAGGGTAGATTTTGCTGTGCCAGGCTATCAAAGAGCGTAGGGGCTTGGCGAGCGGTCTGCGACCCGATACGGAAGGGCGCGTCGAAGAGGGAGGTGGGCTTTTCGTACAGGTAGCGCAGGCCCATACTCAGCCGCAAAAGGCCATGGGCAAAGAGCCTTTCGCCGAGGAGCCAGACCTGCACCCGGGTCATTCGAACCCGATGATAGGCTTCTCGGGTGCGGAGCACCCCACTGGTATCCACAGTGGGGTTTTTGAGGGCTTGGTAGTAGGTTGAGAAACGTCCATCGGCGGCGTAGGGGCGCAGCGCGTAGGTGAGCGTACTGGCATCCTTACCCCAAAGCTGGATTTGGCCATCCTGGCGAGCCTCTGTGCGCATCATGAGGCGGTAGGGGCGTCCCCCTGGCCAGAGCCATTCATACCCTAAGCGTCCATACCATACCTCCCGCTGATAAAAGCCTACCTGCACACTTCCAAAGTGCCGATAGGGCAAGCTCAAAAAGAGACTATCTTCCCGGGGGCCGTTATAGGAGATGTTTGCCTGGATGGCGGCACCGAAGCCGCGATTGGGGTCATAGCCCATAGTAGGGTAGGCAGTCCAGACCCAGCCGGGTTTTTTTCGGGCGGCCTCAAGGGGCGGCAGCCGTTTTCGGCTATCGAGCCAGATAGCCTCAGACTGCGCCAGCACCATGCTCCACGCCAGATATAGGCGCCACACGAGCCAAAGTAAAGATTTTGTCAGGCCGGACGACCCCCAAATTCTGCTTATCTTTGGGTGATGCTCAGTCCCATCCCTGCCCTCTCCACGCTGGAAAAGTACGTCCGGGAGCTTCAGCAGGCCTGGCTCACCGGCAAAATCTACCCCCTCTGGGACTTCAAGACCATCTGCGACGCACTCCCTTCTGCCCAGGTACATAAACTCATTTTTTTTCAGGTGGATACGCATCTCATTCGCGCCCTCTATGAAGCCCGCTTGTGGGATGTGCAAGATGGCCTTGTCTTAGAGCGTCTGGGAGAATTTCTCTTTCAAGCACACGAAAAGATCGCCATCCCGCATACGCAGATTAGCAATTTTCTATATCAGGCGTTGTATCAGAGTCTGCTTTTGATTTTGCGGCCGGATGATAGCTTGAGAAACTACTTTTTCCAGCACCGAAAGGCGCTAAACTTGCAGGAGTTTGCCTTTTACGCCCGATATATTGTGTATTTTGACTTTATTCCTGCGGCAATTCTGTCCTATGCGCAGCGACAGGGGCTTCAGGTAATAGATGAAGCGCTCTGGCGAGAAAAAGCCCAGCGGGTGCTCAAAGCCTACGAGGAAGAAACACAAGAGCCCATAGCCTCGTATCAGCGGCGTTTGCTTGAAGAGCTGACGCGCCAGCGTTGGGCAAGCATTCAGGAGCGGTGGCAGGCCCTTTCTAGCGCAGAGGAGGACGTATTGGGCGGGAGTATCATCTCTTCCGCCGACGAGGACAAGGAAATCCTAAAAAATCTCTTTGGGACTGGCTCGGGGGCAGCAGGCAGCACACCAACCGCCTCCTCTCACCGTAACCCGCTCCTCTCGGCTGTGGAGTACGACCCACGTTCTATCTTAGCCGCCCGGTTTCAAGAACGGCCCCGACGAGCCGATGTGCTACGACGATTTGAAGTAAACATGATCCCAGCGCATAAGCAGTTTCTCTTCATTCAGCGTATCTTTGAGGGGGATGTGGATGCTTTCCACCAAGCGATAGAAGAGCTGAATAACCTTCACTCACCGGCTGAAGCCCAGGCCTATCTGAGCCGGTGGCTCACCAATAAAACCGACCCATCGGTGCGAGAAGAATTTCGCCAATGGGTCTTGTCTCGCTTTAGCGATAAGTAAGGTGTCCTCCCTGCGGCCCTACAAGCCCCTGTTAGAAGCGCTTTATGCCCGCTACCACCAGCCGCTCTACCGGTCTCTGGACCCGGTGGAGATAGTATGGGGCTATACCCATCCCGAAGACCAAGCCATAGCGGGTTTATGGGCGGCGCTATTTGCGTGGGGGCGGCGCAGCGTCGCTATCCAGAAAACCCACGCCCTGCTGCAATCCCTTGCGCCCTCCCCTTATGCCTATCTCCGAACCGGACAAGTGCCGCGCATTTCGCTGAGGCATCGCACCTGGAAGCCTGAGACGATCAGCCGGCTCTGGGAAAAGCTCCGGGAGCTCTATGGCCGCTGCGGCAGCTTAGCGGGGTTTTTCCGGCCGTACCGAGAAAGCCTCTGGGAGGGGGTAGCGGCCTTTCAGGCGGAAATGACAAAAGGCGCGCCGGAGCTGCGGCGGCATCTGGGAGACCTGCGTGCTGGGAGCGCTTCCAAGCGCCTGTGGCTTTGGCTGCGCTGGATGATCCGCAAAGACGCCATTGACCCTGGTCCGTGGGCCGGTACCTTTTCCGCTGCCCAGCTCCACATTCCGCTCGATGTGCACCTACTGGCATGGGCCCGCCAAACTGGGATTGTAGGCGATTCCGCGCCGAGCTGGCGAGCGGTGGTCCAGCTCACCGAAGCCTTTCGGGAGATAACGCCCAACGACCCCCTGCGCTACGACTTTGCCCTCCTTACAGCGAGCGCATTAGGAGAGATTCAGAAGGTTACCTCCCCCTCGTAATCCCGTCCCTTATAGGTGATGCGGTAGCGGTAGGTGCCTTTTAGCTGGCCGGTGCCGGGCAAACGCCGCTGTCGCTTCCCTTGTAGGCTCGGCCACTGAAAAAAATACACCACCGAATCGCGCGCCCCTAAGATGCGCAGTTCCACCACCCCATCAAAAGGGATTTCATAGTTTATTACGGCCACTGTATCCCCCCCCTGCCGACTCAAACTCAGAAGCGTAAAAGTATTTGGCTTTTTGAGCACGCCCGTCTGGGCAAAGGCAATCAGGCCCAGTAGAAGCGCCCCTATTTTAGCTTGGAGAGAAGCAGGTAGTCGCAGTCGGTCCATATATCAGCGATTTTTTTGTTGAGTTTCATCATGAGGTCGAGGTAGCGGCGGTACTGGACAAGGGTTTCGCGGACGGAAGGAGTGAGACGGTTTACGACTTTGAGTTCGCCGTAGCGAGTCCACACGGCCATGAGCGCGTACTGGTGGGGTAGCCACTCGTAGTGGAAGTCCTTGAGCTGATAGTAGATATGTTCGGTATTAGCACGGATGCGGCTGGTCACCACCCGAAAGGAATCCACATAGAAGGGCAGACGTTTGGGGTACTGGGCTATAGCGATCATGCTATTGAGGGTATCCCGGTAAGCAGTGAGCAGGGTATCTAAGCGGCGGAGATGGGGCTCGTGGTAAGCGACGAGCTTTAGGATGGCTTCCTGGTGGGCTTCAAAGGGGGTAATGGCGGAATCTATGGGGGGCAGGGTGTCTTTTCGAGGAGGCGTCTGGGCCCAGCTAAGCCAGACCAGGCCCCCCAAAAGCCACAGGCGGAAGATTCTCATCCCGAATCTCGATTGTCCCAAAGCGGCTTTCGTATTTGTGGAGGTTGTCCTGCATAGCGAGGAGCAGCCGCTTGAAGTGACTGGGCGAAAGAATGACCCGACTACGCACCCGGGCCTTGGGCACCCCCGGAAATACCTGCACAAAGTCTACGATGAACTCTGCCGCCGTGTGCGAGATAATCGCTAAGTTTGAGTAGATGCCTGCGGCTACGTCGTCGGTGATTTCCACATTCAGCATGGGATCTTCGGGGCGGTTGTCTTCGGGCTTCATAAGTGGCAAATGTAAGTCGTTTTCATGAAGTGGGTCTGGCGAGGGGTGTTTGGGGCACTTGGGGTGGTGCTTCTCTCTGGGGTGGTGGGGCGGCGCTACTGGGCTGCTCAGGTGCTGGGATATTATGTGGGGGCTCCTGTGGCGGTAGCGGAAGTCTCTCTCACAGCCATAGGAGGCGGGAAGTGGCAGGCTCAGCTAAGGGAGGTGCAGGTGGCTTCTACGGAGCCGACTCTCCCTTTCTCGCCCCTGAAAGCTGGTCGTGTAAAGCTCACCTTTGAAGGGCTGCGGCTAAGCAGCGTACACGTGGAAGGTGCCTCCGTGGTGCTCCTGCGGCAGAAAATGGGCCCCCTCGCTGTGCGAAACTACCAGCGGCTCTTTCCCCGGCGGGGCCGAGGACGGCCGCTCTCCATAGCGATCGCAGCCAGCCAAGTGCACTTCTACCTCTACAATGAGCCAGCAGCGCTCGAGGTGCACGCCGAAGTGGTGGAAGCGCAAGGCACGCTATCCGTAGATTCCCTCTGGCTGTCCATCCAGGAAGGTCGGATTGCGGTAGACCAGCTTAGCGTGTGCTACCAGGGAAAAGCCTACGAGGGTCTTAGGCAAGGCACCTTTACCTTCACAGGGCAATACGAGAAAGCCACAGATACCTGGCTTCGAAGCGCCCTCGGGCTGGACTTCGCCGGGCTAAAGCTGGATTATACGGGAAAGATCGCACGCTGGGCCCAGCTGGAGGGGGGCTTGCACGTGCAGGTGGATACGACCCTTTTGGAGCGCTGGGTAGCGATACCATCCTTTCTGCGAGCGGGCTTAGACAGGTCGCTCTACCTCAGTGCTTTCTTTGCCGGCGAACGGATAGACTTCCATACCTGGGGAGAGGGCCCCTGGGGAAGCTACGACCTATGTGCCCGCTGGACGGAAAGCGAGCTATCGGACATTGCGGGCAAACTTCATCAGCCCTTTCTGTATCATCTTACGGCGCGCAGTCCGGATGGGAAAGCGTGGCACCTGCGGGCGCACGGCTGGTATCGGGGTTACCCCTGGCGAGGATGGGCTCATCTTCGGTATGCGCTTGATAGCGTGGAGGCCCCTCCTCGCCAACCAGCTGGGGAAAAGGGCAGGACTTTGCACACCGAGGAGACTGCTCCGGCTTTAGGAGCTTCCTCTGACATCCCCCTGACAGGGGAAGCTCATTTTCAGCTGGGGGAGGTGTCGGGGCAATATGGAGGTTCGCTCCAGAAGGGGATAGGCAAGCTCTGGTGGAAAGGTCTCCAGGCCAGGGCAGAATGGGATGTGCAGGATGGGCTTCGCCTGGAGATAGACACGGCGACGTGGGTGGCGTTATCAGATTTTTGGCGGGCGTATGGGCCTCTTCTACGGGGAAGCGGCTCCCGGCCGTGGCAGGTCATGGTGAGGCAGCTCAGGCTAAGTAGCAGCTGGGTGGGAGAAGAAGTGGCCTTGCAGCCCGGACTGACTGGACTTGCAGCAGGGGGGCGCCTCCGGTACCTACCCGGGGATTTTTCTCTCCATCTGTGGGCCACACTCGGCCAGGGCGGGCGCCAGGGCCACCTGTGGGGAAAAGCCCCCGCAGATAACCTGTACGGCGAAGCAGAATGGCAGGGGGATACCGTGCGTCTATCGGTGGCAGGGCTTCTGCGAGAGGGCTATTATGCGCAAGTAGCTGGCTGGGGGGAGCTGTCTACGCGGCACCTATGGCTAACTACGGGACGATTGCAGTCGGCTACGGGGAGTTACGTGGAAGTGAGCGGCGTATTTTCGGATAGTGTCGCAGATGGGAGCGCCCGGGGAGAAGTGCTTCTGCCGGAAATGCTTACCTATCTCCCCCTCAAAGGGCTGGAAGTCCAGCAGGGTGTACTTTCGGCCGAGGTATGCTTTCAGGAGCCTTGGCAGACGCTTCTGTCCTGGGATAATCAGGCCGAGGGCTGGACCCGCCTGGAGGCCGTCCAAGGTCGCTTCGTCAGACCAGACTTGCCGCTTTCGCTACGACAGGTGCAGGTGGTTTTCAGCCGAGATACCACCCGTATAGAGGGCCTCATCGCCCAGATAGGCGACATCGCCTTGACCGGCGCCGCCGAAGTGGGTGGAACCCTCGGCTACCTCTACGAAGACTGGCGCACCCTACAAGGCCATGCCACCCTTTATGTAGAAAACTTTCGCCTCTCTGACGTATGGCGCATCCGCAAAGACAAAACTTATCTTCCTCGCCTGCTCCTTCCGGAAAAAATGCACCTCCAAGCCCAAGTCGTCGGTTACAACGTAGACATTCTGGGCTTTCGCTTTGACAAGGTTCAAGTACAGGGTGAGCTTTTTGACCAGAGTATCAGAATAAGTGACTTGAAAGCCCTCTACCGGGGTGGAGAGGTATGGGGGTGGGGTATGCTGGATGCGCGGGATACCAGCTGTTTTATGGCTGCTTGGCAGGCCCGCACAGAAGGCCTACCTATACAGGACGTGCTTGCGGAAAGCGGCCTTACGGGCGTTCCTGCCCTCAGGGCTCTGGGACTAAAAGGGACCTTCAGCGGCGACGTACAAGCCGCCATTCGCTTTGCACCTAACCTCACCTGGCGAGAAAATAGCTCCCTTCTCGCCTCCGGTCGTATCACCCATGGCCTTTTTTACACGCCACCCTTTATGCGGTGGCTACGGCCCTTTTACGTAGCCGCCTATCGGGACTCCATGGACTTTCTGGCCCGGGTGGCCGAACTCCATATCGTAGATGGCTATCTTCGTCTCCCGCCCGCCCTCGTGGTTACGCGGGTAGC
>JAPYWM010000027.1 GCA_028276345.1 Sphingobacterium sp. | reverse complement strand
ATATTCAACGTGAGCTTATTTCTGAGCGGGAAAGGGCCGAGATAGAGCGGCTATTAGGGGAGCTGGGTTTTGAGACGTATCCGGAGGCGGCTTCGTACCTTCGTAAGCTGATCAGTGCACCCCATGGCTAAGAAGGTAGCTGTTCTGGACCTTGGGACGAACTCGTTTCACTTGCTACTCGCCCGCATCGACACGGAGTGGGAACGGGTGGAGATAGACCGGCAGGCCCGGGCGTTTGTTTTTCTGGGGGAAGGGATGGAGGAGGTGCAGCCGCCGGCATTTTCGGAGGCGAAGATGGAGCAGGCGCTGAGTGTCCTGCGCAGCTTTTGGAAGGAGGGACAGGATTATGGGGCAGAGGTGTGGCTGGCCTGCGGGACCGAAGCGTTTCGTCGGGCTGCCAATGGCCCACTCCTGCTTTCGCTTATTCGGCAGACGCTTGGCTTGGAAGTGCGTATCCTCACCGGCGCCGAGGAGGCCCACCTCATCTATGAAGGCGTACGTCACGGCCTTCTTCTCCCCAGGGACAAACACCTCGTGGTGGATATTGGCGGCGGCTCGGTGGAGTTTATTTTAGGAGAGGACAATCAAATTCTTCACTTGACGAGCCTGCCGTTAGGCGTTACCCGGCTAAAAAACCAGTTTGTGCAGGAGGATCCGCTCTCTCCCGCTACCGTGGCGGCAATTCAAGCGCATGTGGATCAGACGCTGGCGCCTTTCCTGGATAGTATCCGGGGGATGACGGTGTCTTACTTGATTGGCAGTTCGGGCACGTTTAAGACGCTGGGGAGGCTCGTGGCCCATCATGTGGATGATACGGCCGGTGCGCAATCTATTCATGGGTACCGATTTGCGCCCGCTCTCTTTACGCCTATTTATCAGAAGCTTCTGACCCTGCCTCTGGCGGAGCGTCTGCGTCTCAAAGGCATGCAAGCCGAACGGGCCCCCCTTATCCCCTATGGCGCTATCGTAGTGGGTAGGATTCTATCGCACTTGCCGATTCAGACCATTATGATCAGTGGGTATGCGCTGCGGGAAGGGATCTTGTACGATTATGCGAGGAAGCTCTTTCAGGGGCACGATCCGGCTGTACTTCCCCAGCGGGAGGCCGCTGTACAGGCCTTGGCCCACCGTTACCACCTTCCACTTCGTCATGCGGAAATCACCCGTCAGTGGGCTGAAGCACTCTTTGACCAGCTGGTTTCCCTCCACCGCCTTTCTCCCACAGAGAAAGAATGGCTCTCTTATGCGGCTTTTCTTCACGATATTGGCCATTACATCAACCCCAGCGGGCACCACAAGCATGGCCAGTATATCATCCTGCACAGCCCCATGCCGGGCTTTTCCTCCGAAGAGCTGTTGATTATTTCCAATCTTGTACGTTATCACCGCAAAAGTCTGCCTTCTTCTGAGCACTTTCACTATGCGGTCCTTTCCAAGGGCCAAAAGAAGGTGATAGGCTATTTAGCGCCCCTCCTTCGGTTATCTGACCAGCTGGCGAAATACCTGCAAGAGCCGCCTATGCATATTGAGGTCAGCTGGACGGATGAGAAAGTGGCGCTCGTGCTCTCTACGACGCAGGCGCGGGCGGCGCTACATTTGACGGCTATTCGGGCCGAGGTGCAGGACTTTTTTGAGCGGAGCTATAATCGCCGTCTTGAGATTAGTTTCCGATGGGTGCCGCGGCCTGTCTCGTAGGGATATGGCTTCAGGTGGTAGAGGGGTGGCCTTCGGGTATGCGCCTCGTGACCTATTCCGAGTTAGAGCGGCAGGGGCCTATGGCCGGTGCCTTCGTGGCGTGGTCGCACACGCCGGACAAGTGGGAAACCGGCGACTTTTTTCTTCGGCTGGTGTATGATCCGGCTTATCCGTCGGACCGCACTCGGCGTCTCAAAAGGTGGGGAGATAGCCTGGGCCTGATAGTTTCTGCCTGGAGCGGACCTGAAGGCGCTGCCCTCCTTGTAGAGGCCCCCTGGCCTCACAAGAAAGAAGCCCTGCAATGGCTTCATGCAGCCATAACCTCTTTGGAGCTGGGGGATGAGCGGCTTTATCAGTGGGCTGTTTATCGGTATCGTCGCCAGCAGGAGGGGCTTCGGTTAGGGCAGGAGATTGCGTGGCGTCGACGCGGCTGGCGGGGCTTTCCGCCGTCTTACGAGGCTGTAAAAGCTTACTTCTACACGGCGCTGCGTCCGGAGAACGTATGGGTGGGGGTTTTTGGCCGGCTCAGCCTCCGGGAGAAGGCTGACCTGCGTCGTCTCTGGGTCCACTGGAATACCCCCGCGCCGGATAGCTCCTCTTCTTACACGACATCCTCTTCCCCCTTACCGCCAGACACCGTGGAAGAAAACCTCTGGGCCTATCCGATTTATGGGGCGGCGTGCATACGGACGCCTACTACCTGGCCTGAACGGTTAGCGTTTGTAGAAGCTTTTTTGAGCTGGTGGCAGGAGTCGGCTCCGCCCCTGCAGTTTCGTGGTGCTTTTGAAGGGCCAGACCGATATTGTTTTGATGTGCGTCTGGATGGAAAAAGCTATCAGGCTCTTCAGCGTTTGACTTACCTCACTGTGCGGGATAATGCGCAAATGTCGGCTTGGATGGAGGCCTATGCTCGTCGTCGCCTCAAACTTCGCGGCGAACCGGTGCATTATCCAGATGTATGGATTGCGGCGCTGCTGAGAGGTGATAGCGTAAGCTTACCGGACACGGTGCCTTCCTTAGTGTGGCTACGGGGATGGCCTATTACGTTACGGGGAATCTGGCTGGTGCAGGAACTGTATGCGCTGGATACCCTCTTAGAGGCGCGCGCTATTCCCGAGAAGAGGTTGGCCCCGGATACGGCAGCTGGGCTGGTGCCGTTTGAGACGCTTTGGGTTCCCCCGCGTAGGCGGGCTGAGCCACCCCTTTCTACCTGGGCGGCTGCTATGCAGGCCAATCTGGCGTCGCAATCTCGGCTTCGGTGGGTGCTTGTAGGCTACTATCGGCATCGTCGGGAGGAAGGGGCGGTTTTGCGGCGCTTACATGGCTGGCGACAGGTGCTCATCAAGCAGTATTTGATCCCGCCGGGGGCCTTGCAGGTACAGGTACGGCCAGCGCCTCCGGACGTCTCCCCCAATGCAATTCGGGTCGTATGCGTGGGTTTCTCTTAGGTAGTATTGGGGCGCTTGTGTGGGCGCAGAGCTGGTGCTTTCAGCCGCCTACTATCAAGGGGCTTGCGCAGTGGCGCCTGTATCACCTTTTGCCCGGTGGTATGGGTGAAGCCACCGCTCGCAATGTGCTCCGGCTTCTTTTAGAGGACTCTGTTGTTCGCTATGTGTGCTATGTCTATCATGTTCAGCTCCGATATGGTCGGCAGGGGGCCTGGATGGTTCTGGACGGCGAAGCCACTGAGGAGGGGGCCTATGCATTTTTTCATGCGCTGCGTGGGGCGATAGATCGGTTTCCGCAGCTTTTGCAGAGTTATGTAGGGCTGCCGGGTGGGGAGGGTGAAGACTGGTCTCAGGTAGCCGCCCGACTGCTGTGGCGGGACACCTTAGAAAGTCCTACGGCGCTTCGGCTCAGTCAGTTTTTTTACGAGGTGTGGTTAGGGGGGAAGGTTCAGGGGGTGTATTGGGGGCGACAGGGGGGGCATTTGCGGCGGTTTTTGCCATTTGTAGGGCAGGACTCTCTTGCGGTGTGGGAATCTTATCCATGGCCGGAGGCGCCGCTTAGTGCCCAGGCTCTGCCTGCGCAGGGGGATATGGTGTTTTATACCCGTTGGGGTGTGCCGACGCGGTCGTGGGCTTCGCTTTTAGCTTTATGGGCGCACCTTAAGGGGCTTGAGGCCTATCTTTGCGAAGAGAAGCAGTTAGTCTGTCAGTTTTTTTGGAGTCCGACGCCGCGAGGGATGGAAGTGTGGATTTACACGAGTTTGCCGTATGCGACGGCGCAGGCGCTATCGGGTTTTTTGGGGCGCAGTGGGGGGGAGGGTATGTGGGCGGTTACGGGGCGGTTTCAGGCGTGGCAGCGGGAAGGGGACGCGCAGCTGCTGCTGGGTCAGTGGCTTTGTCTCTGGCGCTTAGGCAAGTATGAGGTACCGTCCCCGCGTCAGCTGCGTCAGGCCCAGCGGAAGATTCAGGGGGTATTTTTTCCGGTGGCCCTATAAGGGGGCAGTTTTGGGCAGTGTTTTTTTGATTTTGCGCTTTGGATTGTACTGGGGGCGTGGCGGGCTGCTGTGATTTTCAGCGGCTGCCGTATTTACGCAGTTGGCGCAGGGCGATCTGGAAGTGGGGTGGGGCGGCGGCTTCGAGGGTGAGGGGTTTACCTGCGGCGGGGTGGAGGAAGCGCAGGTAGCCGGCATGGAGAAAGATCACGTCTGGGGGGTGGAGGGGTTTTTCCGGGTAGCGGGGGTCGGGCTTATAGCGGGGGTGGAAGGCAGAGAGGTAGAGCGGCTGCCCCTGATAGAGAGCGTCATTGACGATGGGGTGCTGGTAATAAGCAAGGTGGATCCGCACTTGGTGGGGGCGGCCGGTTATGGGGATGCATAGGACAAGGGTATGTTTTCGGAAGCGCTCCAGCGTGTGGGCGATGGTGAGGGCGGGCTTTCCGGTGAAGGGGTCGGCTCTTCGCTTTTCTGGGGAGATGGGCACATTGAGTTCTGCCTGATCAAACTCCGCTTGGCCTTCCACGATAGCCCAATATTTTTTTTCTACTTGATGGTTAGCAAACTGGGCGAAGACAGCGTCGAAGGTCTTTTTATCCCACGAGGCTAAGAGGATTCCGCTGGTGGGCTTATCTAAGCGATGGAGGAGGTGGGCTTGGGGGTGGACGTGCTGACGGATCCAGGCTAAGGCATCGTCTCCCTTTGGACCTGAGCGCTCGGGTAGGGCTGGTACGCCGGCTGGCTTGTAGATGGCTACCAGATAGTCGTCTTTATACAGAATTTCCATCTCGCTGGCGGCGCTGCCAGGTGCTTACGATTTTGGCGATTCGTTCGCGTTCTGGGCTGGTGAGGAGGGGGACTGCCAGCGCTACGATATTGCTCAGAAGGGTTACTACGGTCTGGATTTCGGTCATGCTTTGCCGGAAATAGGGGTCTTTCTCCACGGCAGGGTCCTGAGCAAACTCATCCAGGAGCTTTTGGATAGGGGCGATTTCTCGCGAGAAGCGCACCCGGATGATATTTGCTGCGATTGTCCAGATGTCTCGCTCGGCTGTGTAGAGGGACTTTCGGCTACTGGGAAGGTCTATTTTTCGGATGAGTCCCCATTCTTGGAGTTTGCGAAGGTTTATGCTGACGTTTCCCCGGCTAATCTGAAGCGTTGCTAAAATAGTGTCGCTATCCAGCGGCTCTGGCCAGACGTAGAGCAGGGCAAATATCTGGGCCATGGTAGGGCCCACGCCCCATGCATAAGCTAACCGCCCCCAGTGGTCAATAAGCTTCTGCTGGGCGGGTGAAAGGAGTATCGGCTTCGCCTCGTACATTTGCTTCTAATGCTTCGGCAAAATTACATCATTTTCACATTGATTTGGATGGTGGCGGGGTGTCGGACTGATGTGGATCTGATTGCCCCTGAGGCGCGCGAGCGGATAGTGGTTTATGCCATTCTCAAAGCCCACGATAGCGTCCAGTACGTGCGTTTAGGGCGGCTTTTTGTGACGCGGGAGGATGCAGCGGCGTATGCAGCCCGGACGGACCTTAATGTGGCTGCCCGCGTAACGATCATAGACCTGCGGGATACGAGTCGACAGTGGGTGGGCGTTCCTGAGACGGTGCTCAAAGTACCGGACCAGCCTTTTTATCCTGTGCAGGTGGTGTATCGGTTGGCATTTCGTCCGGAAGCCGGTCGCGTCTACCGCCTAATAGCTGATGTGCCAGACCGGCCCGACCTCCGTGTGGAAGCCCAATGCCGCGTCCCCCCTGCCCCGTACATCGCCAAACCCGAAACCCTGCTCCCCCAGGCTGGCAATCAGTATACCTACCCTACCTGGGACCTCACCAAAAAGTATAACGTGGAGTTCTACTCCCAGTTTAATACCACCCTGCCGCCGCAGACGCCCGCCTACGAGCTGCGGGTGCTTTTCCGGTATGCCCAAGTGCGAGCCGCTGGCGACACCGTCTACAAAACCCTCCAAATAGGCCCCCGACGCTTCGTCCACCAGGGTACAAACCCCTATCAGCGCTACCAGGTCGCCGAAAAAGAAATCCTCCTTACCGCCTATTCCAATCTCCAAGAACCGGCCCAGGCCTACCTCTATGACAGCACAGCCCTTAGCCAGGCCTGGCAGTTAGAACTCACTGCCTTGGATACCATTCTCTACAACTACCTCCGCATCAATGACCCCGCCACGACAGACTTTACTACCGTCAAGCCCGAATACACCAATGTCCAGAATGGCCTGGGCATTTTCGGGGCGACGAATAGCAGTCGGCGGTACTTTCGCATCGATGCCTGCTCGCAGTACCTCCTCCGGCTCAATAACGCCCCGCCGCCGTCGTTTACCTGCACCTTAGAGTGATGCGGCTGCGCTGGCTGATTGCGCTGCTCTTGGGGGTGAGCCTGATTAGTGGGGGGTTTTTTGCGTATGCGGAGTGGCTCTCCCGGCAGCTTTTGCAGCAGCAGCGGCAGCTTGTCCGCCTCTACGCCGAAGCCATCGGCTACATGGCCACCGCCCCAGAGGAGACCATCCCGCCCTTTTTCTGGAACTACTTCCTCCCCGATCCTAAAACGGGCAAACGCCTGACCCTTCCCCCCATGGTGGTCGTAGACCCTGCCGGGCGCCTCCTGATGCACAACCTGGACGAGGCTTACCACATCCCCAAGTCTCGCATCAAAGACCTGCCCACGGCTATGGCTATCCTGAAACCCGATACCGTCGCTTTCCCCCCACTGGACATCCAAGCGGCCCCTGCACTTCCGCATATGCGTATCTACTATGGGGAGCCGCTGGTGCTGCGGCGCCTGCGCTGGATGCCCATCTTTAGCGCGCTGATGGTGGCACTGATTGGCCTCGGGTGGGTTATCGCTGTGTATGCTATCGCCCGGTATCGCCAAAACCGTCTCTGGGTCGGCCTCACCCGCGAAGCCGCGCACCAGATTGGCACACCCCTCTCGGGTCTCATGGGCGCCATAGAGCTGCTGCGCGAAAACCCCCACGACGCCCCCACTATCCTCCCCATGCTGGAAAAAGATGTAGAACGGATCCAGGCCGTCGTAGACCGTTTCTCTAAAATCGGCGCCCCGCCCCAGCTCGCGCCGGCACCCCTCCAGCCCCTCCTCCAGGGCGTTGTCGCCTACTTCCAGGCCCGAATTCCCCAAAATATCCACCTTCACTTAGAAATGCCCGAAACGCCCGTTGTCATCCCGCACAACCCCACCACCCTCCGCTGGGTGCTGGAAAACCTCATTCGTAATGCGCTGGACGCGATGCCCAAAGAGGGGGGACATATCCGTCTAAGCCTCATCGATCAGCCGCATGAGGCGATTATTCGGGTTCAGGATACGGGCAAGGGCATTCCGCCTTCGCAATGGGAGGCTATCTTTCGGCCGGGCTTCACCACGAAGCGCAGCGGCTGGGGCATCGGCCTTACCCTCGCTCGCCGCATCGTGGAAGAGTATCACCACGGCCTTATATTCGTGCGTAGGAGCGGCCCCCAGGGAACCACTTTCGAAATCCGCCTCCCTAAAAAACAAGGCGGCCCCTTCGAGTGGCTCAGAAAACTCTGGCGTCAGGAAGTCCTGCGCCGCTGGCTCAAGCTGCGCCGCATCCAGCTTGCGCCTAAACAGGCGAAAGCAGCAGCGCCCGCCTAATCCAGGGCAGACTCTGCACATACTGCAAGCTCTCCGGCCGGGGCGCCTCATCCAGCTCGTACACCTGCAGCGCTAAGTCTTCCTTCGCACGGCGGCTCACAGTGAGCGTGCCAATATTGACCTGGTCATACGCCAGGATCGCCGACAGAAACGCTATGCTTCCCTTCACATCCAGCGCCCACACACATAAAGTCGGCAGCTGCCCCGTGAAGTTCGTATGCAGCCCGTCAATACTCACGATGCTAATCAGCCCACCCCCCCGGGAGATGCCCTCTATCTCATGCACAAGCTCGCCCCGCTGCGCCCAGATACGGAGGGTATTGGGGTGGGCCTTGGCCGAACTGACAACCGGATCAAACTCATACCGCAAGCCCAGGCGATCGGCTTCCGCTAAGGCCTCCCGGATGCGAACATCATCCGGTGCCCACCCCATCAGCCCTCCAATCACCGCTCTATCACTCCCATGCCCCCGAAAAGTGGTGGCAAACGAATTGTAAAAAGTCACCTTCACCACCTCGGGCGCCCCCCCTAATAGCCCATGCATCACCCGCCCGATCCGAACCACCCCCGCCGTGTGCGAACTGCTCGGCCCAATCATGATCGGCCCGAGCATGTCAAAGATACCACTCGCTTCTTGCGTGCTCATTGGAAACGGCTTTTAGCATTTCGGTCTGCCTCTGGAAAGTAAAACAGCAGCTCGCCCATAATGGCCTCAATGCGGTCTTTTCGGGGGCCAGCAAGCCCATCCAGGAGATTCGTCTGCGGCCGAAACCGCTGATACAATAGGCTAAACGTAACGCCCTCGGTGATAAGCAGGCGCACGCCTGCCGCCCAGCTCAGACCTACCACGCCAATGCTGGAAGGCGTACCATGAGGCGGTTTGCCGCTCTGGTTCCGCACACTAATAGCGAAGCGGTGGGCACCGACCTGGAAAAAGGGCGACCACAGGCCTTTTCGCAAGTGGGCGCGCAGGCCCAGCCCAATCGCATTCCAGCTCGTGCGGGCATACTGGCCCAGCTCCCGATTCTGACTGATGAAACTCCCCCCTTGCCAGCCTATGAGGGGCTGTACCCGCCGCTCCGGCAAAAACCGCACCCCTACGCTATACACGGCATAAAACCGATTCCACACCTCCCCCGCCGCCGTGAGGTCATTCACGCTCGTATGGCCGCCCCAGCCCCCCCATACCCCTACCTGGCCATAGACCAGCAGTATCCCTAAGGTAGTCAGGCTAAAGGCTCGAAGCATTCAACAAACTTACAGAAAGTTTTTGAGGAAGTAGGTGTGGAGCTGGGTCAGGTAGCGCCGGATAGGGGCGGGTAGGCCATAGCGGTGAAGCTCCGCCCAGGGGATAGGCTGGGTATGCGGTGGCGGCTCCGACAGCCGCTCGGCAAAAGCGAGCATCCGGAAGTGGGTAAACTCATGCCGCAGGTCGGCCGGTCGGAAGGGCGGCTCGGAGAGCTCTTCTAAGGGCGGCGTCCAGAGACCACCCCAGAGGCCTTTTGCTGGCCGCTCTGCAAGCCATACGGCTTCCGCTGTGTAGTACACAAGCAGCCGGAAAAACCGCGTAGGCCGGGGAGCACGAGCCGCCTTTACCGGGAAGGCCTCGGACTGCCCCTGCTGATAAGCCTGGCAGGCGCTGCGCAAGGGACAGGCTGGACAAGTGGGCCGGCGGGGCTTGCAAACGAGCTGCGCAAGGTCCATGAGCGCAAACCCCACCGCCCGCCCCGTAAAAGCCGGGGGCAGGGCATCCGCTTTCGCTTGATAAGCTTTGCGCTCGGTGGCTGGCGTCGCATCCCCCCATAGCCGGCTTAGGACCCGCACGAGGTTGCCATCCACCGGAAGAAGGGGCGCCTCCCCCGCAAAAGCTAAAATCGCCCGGGCCGTGTATGGGCCAATGCCGGGGACTTTTTGCAGGGTCGCCAGCGCCTCCGGCCAGGGGGAAAGCGGAATCCCCCCCATATCCAGAAGTACCTGCGCCGCCCGGTGGAGATTGTGCGCCCGCTGATAGTAGCCGAGGCCCTGCCAGAGGGCGAGGACAGCCTCGCGGGGGGCTCTCGCCAGCGCCTCCAACGTTGGAAACGCCCCCCAAAAGCGCCCTAAATACCCCTCTGCCTGCGCTATCTGCGTCTGCTGGAGGATCACCTCGGCCGTCCAGACGCGATACGGATCGCGCGTTTCCCGCCAAGGGAGCTGCCGCCCCGCCTGGGCAAACCACGAGAGAAGCTCCGCCCGGAGCCGCTCGTAAGGTAGCCTCACACCCCGATGACCTTCACGATCACCCGTTTTTTGCGCTGCCCGTCAAACTCTAAGTAAAATAGCTCCTGCCAGGGGCCTAAGTCCAGGTCGCCTTTCGTGACGGGGAGGACGACCTGCAGGTGGGTGAGGAGGTTTTTCAGGTGGGCATCGCCATTGTCCTCGCCAGTGCGGTGATGCTGGTAGTCGGGCCGAGCGGGCGCCAGCTTTTCCAGCCATTCCCAGATGTCTTCGTGCAGGCCCCGCTCATTGTCCTGGATGATGACCGAAGCCGTCAGGTGCATGGACGAGACAAGGCAGAGCCCTTCCTGGATGCCAGATTTTTTCACCTCGGCTCGCACCAGCGGCGTCAGGTGCACAATGTCCCGCCGCCTCGCCGTCTCCATCCACAGATAAGCCGTATGCGCACGCATTGGACAAAGATGCGAGAAAGCCCTGTGAAAAGCCAAAGCCAAACCCCAGGGGGGCATCACAAAAA
>JAPYWM010000026.1 GCA_028276345.1 Sphingobacterium sp. | reverse complement strand
TTTGCGCATCCCAAGCACGGTCGGCATACCGGTTGAATGCCATCGCGCTTGTACGAGCACTCACGACAGCTACAAGGACCCAGAAAAGCTTTTTCCAGCTAAAGCCAGCCTCTATGCTGCCCAGCACATAACCCCACAGCGCAAACGGCAGCGCAAATATGGAGTGGGCCAGCACGATAAGGCGATTATAGGTGCGGATTTTTTGGAGGAGCATATCGCTGGGCCAAACAAAAATGGGGCGATGTGGGGCGCCCCCTGCACCTGAGCGGGAGACGGGATTCGAACCCGCGGCCCTCAGCTTGGAAGGCTGATGCTCTACCGGCTGAGCTACTCCCGCAGGGTGGGGAGTGGAGGATTCGAACCTCCGTAGGCAAGTGCCACCTGATTTACAGTCAGGCCCGTTTGACCGCTCCGGCAACTCCCCTGAGCGGCTACAAAGGTATGAAAAAATCTCCCGCAAGAGCCGCCTCCCTCTCCCCCAGAAGTCTGACATGCACGCCAAAGAGAAACCGTGGGGGTAAATGTATAGAGGCTGGCGTGGGCGGGGACAATTTGCATATCTGGATTTAGCCCTATATTTGCCCTGGAAATGCTGCTTGGTATGCGTAAGAGTTATTGGCTTTTCCTCGGGCTGGGCGTTTGTCGGCTATTGTGGGCACAGGACCCACAATTCTCGCAGTTTTATGCGAATCAGGTGGTCCTCTCGCCGGCATTTACCGGGATTACGGATGGGCCGCGTTTAGCATTGGCCTATCGGATGCAATGGACGGCGATACCAGGATATTATCGAACATTTGCGGCGGCGTATGATCAGCCGATATTTTTCGGGCGGGTGCGTAATGGCCTGGGACTCTCCTTCATCGCCGATCAGGCGGGCGAAGGCAATCTCACCAAGCTCAACGTCCTTCTTAACTATGCGCTACACATAGAGCTGTCCAAAAATAGCGCGCTGAGCTTAGGACTCTCAGGCGGCATTATGCAGGCAAGCATAGACTTTTATCGTCTCCGCTTCCCGGATCAGATTGACCCCAATGCGGGGTTTGTTTTGCCCACGCAGGAGCGAAACTTTTTTGAGAATCGCATCCACGAGGATGTCAATGCGGGGGCCTTATGGTACAATAAGTATGTGTATGTGGGGACTTCCGTGATGCACATTACGCAGCCGCAGCAGCGGTTTTATAATGTCTCGCTGTCTAATCCGGCGGCGGCGCGCCTGCCTATTCGGGCCACCTTCTTTGCCGGCGCGCTGATACCCATTGACCGCAATAGAGAAGGAAAGCAAAGTATCGGCCCCGCCGTGATGTACCGGATTCAACAGCCCTTCCAGCAGCTCGACCTCGGCTTCTATGTGAATTTAGACCCTATCGTGCTGGGGGCATGGTATCGTAACCAGGATGCCATCATTGGGCTGGTAGGCATTCAAAAGGGAATGGTACAGGTGGGGTACTCCTATGACTACACGATTTCTTCGCTAACGAATCGGATCTCGGCCGGCTCACACGAGGTGTCGCTTGTGCTTCTCTTCGATAAGGAGCGGCGAACTGGGATGCGGCATCGGCGAAACTATCCTTGTCCGCGATTCTAAGAAAATCCATACCTTTGCCTATGCGTATGAAAGTACGTTGGATGCCTGCCCTCTTGGGGATGTTAGCCGTCCTCTTGGTATTGCCCGCCTGCGGTGGAAAAGGAGACTTGGAAGACCCCGGTTCCACGAGCCGCTTGACGGGGCTTAAGTTTGCTCGCAAAAGCGGAGGAGAAGGCTTTTACGTGAAGCGATATCGGGAAATGCCCCCCGGCCCTGGCTTAGTCTTTATTGAGGGAGGGACTTTTCACATGGGCGGCACGGAAAAAGACTTGGACTACGAGCAAAATGCCCGTGTTCGCCAAGTGACAGTCGCCAGCTTCTACATGGACGAGACGGAAGTCCCGAATGTGGAATACAAGCAGTTTCTCTTCTACGTGCAGAAAGATTCAGGCGACCAAAAAGCGCAACTTCTCTACCCGGATACGAACGTGTGGTTCCGAGAAATGGCGTACAATGACCCCTATGTGCGGTATTACTTTCAGCACGAGGGGTACCACATGTATCCCGTGGTTGGTGTAAACTGGCATCAGGCGCGGGAGTTTGCAGCGTGGCGGACCGCCATCGTGAATAAACAGCTTCTTGAAAGGGATCCAGAGGCTATTCTGTATCCAGATTATCGTTTGCCCACGGAAGCAGAGTGGGAATATGCGGCTCGAGCAGGCTATGAGCAGGAACTCTATCCTTGGGAGGGGCGCAGTCTGCGAGATATGAAGGGACGCTTCCGGACGAACTTCAAGCGGGGACGCGGTGACTACGCAGGACGCTCTAACAAAGGCGGCTCCCTCCTCTACGAAGGACTCAATGACGCCTATATGATCCCCGCTCCCGTCAAGGCTTTCTATCCGAATGACTTTGGCCTCTACAACATGGCCGGCAATGTGGCCGAGTGGACGGAAGATACCTACCGCGTCCTCACCTATGAAGACGCAGAAGATCTCAATCCCCACCGCCGCCGGGGTAAAGTAGAGAAAGATCCCCTCCAAGATGATGATACGTATTACCCGAAAACCAGCCTTCTCTATAGTCCCAAAGCCGCAGCAGTATCCGAAGGTGACCAGCAGCAAGATCAGCAGCCTGCCGCTGGTGGAACGTGGCCTGACCTCGGCCCTGACGCCGCCAAAGTCTATCGAGGCGGTTCCTGGGCAGATATCGCCTATTATGTCACTTGTGGGGCACGTCGGTACCTTCACGCGGACTCCAGCACAGCTACCGTAGGCTTCCGCTGCGCCATGGTGCGCGTAGGCCGTCCCTTCTAAGATCATCCCGCACTGCTTTCTATTCTGATAGGGGAGCTTCCAAAAGGGAAGTTCCCCTATTCATTATCTTGCGCACGTTATGTTGAAAGGATTCAAAGATTTCATCATGCGAGGCTCTGTTGTGGAGCTCGCTGTGGCCGTTGTGATTGGAGCAGCTTTTGGTCAAGTGGTAAGTTCCTTTGTGGGGGATGTGCTCATGCCCATTATTGGATTGCTGGGTAGGGTACCGGATTTTTCAGCCCTGAAAATAGGCCCTGTCCTAATAGGTAAGTTTATCAATGCCGTGTTGACATACGTCGTCGTAGCGGCGGCTATCTACTTTATCGTGGTGGTACCTATGAATAGACTCAAGAAAAAGCAAGAAGCGGCAGCTCCCCCGCCCGAGCCTTCTGAGGAGATCAAGCTCCTGACAGCTATCTTGGAGGAGCTACGACGGAAAAGCTAAGTGAAAGGAAGGTGGGAGGCGTGCATTTGAGAATGGGGCGTACGGATTATCTTTGTCAAGATGGAGCAGGTCCGGTCTCTCCTGGCGCTGCTGGATGACCCCGACCCTGCGGTGCAGGCGGCGGTAGAGGAGGCCTTTCTATCGCTGGGCGAGGAGGCCATCCCCCATCTGGAGGCCTACTGGTTTGCTACAGAGGATGCGTATGTGCAGAAGCGGATAGAGCATCTTTTGGAAACGATCACCCTTGAGCGGGTAGCGATGATGCTATACCAATGGCGCGAGGGCCTTACGCAGCCTCTGTGGCCGGCGCTCATGGCCGTAGCCCGCCTCCAGTACCCCTCCCTGCCACAGGAAAAATATACCACCCAGTATAGCCGCCTCGTCCACAAAGCTTGGCTTACCCTCTCTAGCGCCTACACCCCGCTGGATAAGCTCCTCGGCCTTAATCAGTATCTCTTTCAACGGGAAGAACTCTCTCCGGAAATCACACGGCCTCGCCATCCGTTAGCCTATTATGTACACCACCTTTTAGAAAGCCGCCGGGGTAATAGTTTCAGTCTGAGCGTCTTATACTATCTCATTGCTCGGGACCTGGAAATCGAGGGCCTGTCGCTGGTGGCTATTCAGGGACGGTACCTTTTGCGTTATTATGATGGCGACCTGCACTTTTATGTAGATCCCTATCAGCGGGGAATGTTCATTCGAGCCGAAGAGCTAAAAGCCCTGCTCACGCGTCTGTCTCTGCCAGACAACTTAGCGCATTATCCGCTGCTATCTCCGCCGTATTTAATTATGCGGCTGGTAGCGCACTTAGAGAAAGCTTACGAGCAAAGCGGCCAGGAAAATGCTGCTCAGCTCCATGGGCGGCTTCGGGAGCGGCTCTTAGCTCAGTTTTCGGGCGGGGGGACGAGCGAGGACGCATAACCCAGGTAGGCGGAAGGGCTAATGGGCGTCTGCCATATCCCCTGGCTCAGCTCTTCTAAGGTCTCCTCATAGGCAAAAGGATTGCCCGCCTTTCGGCGCAGAGTCTGAATAGCCTCGGCAGTCACCTCGGGATGCGCTTCCAGCTCTGCTTGCATGTGCTCCGGATGCACGGTTATCTGCTCGAGCCCTTCTCGGAGGGCCTCTATACCTATAAGGCCATAAGCCAGCGCTACCCCGACATTTCTCAGCAGGGTGGAATCGGTGAGGTCTCTTTGTAGGCGGGAGACGGAGAGCTTTTCGCTGAGAAACTGCCACAGGCTATTGGAGAGGCGGAGATTTCCCTCCGCAAGCTCAAAGAGAATGGGATTAGACTTGTGGGGCATGGTGGAGGAGCCAATCTGCCCCGCCTGCCGGCGGACTGTAACATAACCCCGGTGCGCATAGAGCCAGATATCTTGCGCAAAGTCTATCCAGATGCTCTGTAGGCGGCGCAGGCTATCCCAGCTCTCGGCCCAGCGCTCATAGGGCAGAATCTGGGTCGTGTGGGGAAATCGCCGCAGCCCCAGCTTCTGGGCAAAAGCATCCATAAAGGCTATCCAGTCTATTTCCGGAAAGGCAATCAGGTGGGCATTGAGGTTGCCCACGGCCCCGCCTATCTTGGTCCAGAAGGGAATAGATAGGAGACGTTCTATTTCAGCCTGGGCGCGAGCGACAAAAACATACAACTCCTTCCCGAAAGTCGTAGGGGAAGCTGGCTGCCCATGCGTGAAACCTAACATGGGCGTAGCTCGATAGGTGTAGGATAGGTGATGGAGCTTTTGCAAAAGCGCCTTCACGGCAGGGAGGTAGACCTTTTGTAAGGCATCTTGCCACATGCGGGCTTGCGCGGGAGTATTGACATCTTGGGAGGTGAGACCAAAGTGAATAAACGCCAGCAGGTACTTATGCTCGGAGGGTAGAAGCGGCTCCCACTTTTCCCGCAGAAAGTACTCTATGGCTTTGACGTCGTGGCGGGTCTGGGCTTCCAGTGTGCGCAAACGCGCCAGATCAGCCTCGGAGAAGTTCTCATAAGCTTCGTAGAGACGGGGGAGGAGAGCAGATGGAAAGTCTTTTAGGGGAGGAAGCGGAAGCTCAATCAAGGCTTCCAGGTAAGCGGTCTCTACTAAGATACGATATCTGAAAAAGGCCGCCTCGCTGAGATAGGGGCGCAAGGCAGCCGTATAACGGGCATACCGTCCGTCA
This sequence comes from Sphingobacterium sp., assembly GCA_028276345.1. Lineage (GTDB taxonomy): Bacteria > Bacteroidota > Bacteroidia > SpSt-205 > SpSt-205 > JAPYWM01. Next base: position 5,106 of record JAPYWM010000026.1, on the reverse strand, counting down.
ATCGGGGAGAGAAGGTCCCCACTCATGAAAGGATCTCTTCGGAGATGCCCATCATGGAGAAGCCCCCGTCATGGTAGAGGGTTTGCATGGTGACGTATCGGGTGTAGTCCGAGAAGAGCATGACGATGAAGTCGGCGCAGGCGTCAGCGGGGGCGTTGCCAAGGGGAGACATTTTCTGGGCGTAGTTATACATGGCTTCAAAGCCGGCGATGCCGCTGCCGGCGGTAGTGGGAGTGGGGGATTGCGAGACGATATTGACGCGCACGCCCAGCTCTTTGCCCAGCCAGTACCCAAAGCTCCGGGTAATAGATTCTAAGAGGGCTTTGGCATCGGCCATATCCCCGTACTTGGGGAAAACCCGCTGGGCCGCAATGTAACTGAGCGCCACAATAGACCCACCCCGTGCAAATGCCCCTTTTTGTCTACCTATTTGCAAAAGCTTGTGAAACGAAATAGCCGATACATCTAACGTTTTCAGATAAAAGTCGTAGTCTATTTCTGGGTATGAGCGGCCCTTGCGGATATTGAGAGACATGCCGACCGAGTGCAGTAAAAAGTCTATGGGCCGGCCAAAGTGTGCTACGGCCGCCTCATACAGCTTTTCTATGTCGGAGAGCTGCGTAAGGTCGGCTGGGACGAGGGGCGCTTGGAGCTTTTCGGACAGGGCCTTAGGGGCGCCCAAGCGAAGCGCTACGGGCGCATTCGTCAGAAGAATCTGTGCCCCTTCCGCATGGGCTTTTTCTGCCACGTGCCATGCAATGGACTTCTCATCTAATGCCCCAGTGATGATTCCAACCTTACCACGAAGGAGATTATGGCCTGCTGCTGTCATGTGGCAAAATAACTACTTCCCGTGCATCCGCATCGTACGCTACGAGGCCCTCCTGCACGAGATAGTTTATGAGCTTTTTGAGGGTACGATGATGCATGTTTTTACCAGTAGAAATACCAGCATGATGGAGAAGCTTAGCAAACTCCTTTTGAGAAAGACGACTCTCAGTCGTACTTTCTTTTAGAATTGCACGAATGGCTTCCAGGTGCTCAGGGCTGATGAGCGGTTCTGTTTCTCGGGCTGAGGTAGGTTCGGATTCTGGGTAGGAGGGAAAGCGCTCTTCGGGGGCGGCTTTTTCAGGAGAAGCCGTTATCTTATAGTCTCCACTCCATAAATGATGCGCCACATAGCCCCGCTCTCGGAAAAATTGCACCAGCCCTTCCCATAGCGGATGGGCATCGCCGATAAAGTATAGCTTATGATACACCTCCTCTCGCCGCCCCAGCTCATAACAGACGCGCTTGATAATATAGATAAGCGTGTCCTCCTCATAGCGGGGCAGAACGATATTTTTGGCATTATAGTCCTTATGCAGGGAAAAGGAATGTCGGATTTTGTTTTTGAAAAAGAACCAGACATCCAGGCGTTTTTCGGACTCTAAGAAGCTAAAATCGTAATGAGCGTGGTGGGAAAGGCTTTCCCCGTCTATGATGACCAGCGTACGGCGCCTGTGCTTTTTGGGCTTTTCCATACCACAAAGGTAGGATAGGAGGCGGGATCTTACCTTTGGGGGGTGCTGCGACATCCGAATTTCCCGGCATCGTTTTTTGTACAGAATAGAGCGAGACTCCGCGCGCTAATACCACCTGGAAGCGCAGCGTTTGTCTTTGCTGGGGAAGTTTTACCCAGCGAGAATGCGGATGCGCAGTATCCGTTTGATCTAAACCGCTCGTACTACTATCTCACTGGGCTGATGCAGCCGGGGGGGATTTTGTGGCTTTTTCCGGGGGCGCCGCTTCCTGAGCTGGAGGAGGTGCTGTTTATTCCGGTCAGCACGGCGCATCAGCGGCTGTGGGAGGGGTGGTCGTATACCTTAGAAGAGGCGGCCCAGGTGAGTGGGGTGCGGGAGGTAAAACCCCTCTCGGAATGGGCTGGATTCTGGCGGCGGCATTTGGGCCTGGTGAAGGCTGTCTATCTGGATTTCAATGAGCATGAGCGGCAGACAGCCGGGCAGCTTCCTACGCCGGCGCATCGCTTTGCCCGGCGGCTCCAGCAGGAGCACCCTGCGCACCGCATCGAACGCCTCGCTCCGCTCCTTTATCGCCTGCGCATGAAAAAAAGTCCCGAAGAGATCACGCGCACTCGGGAAGCCATTGCCATCACGCAGGAGGCGTATCAACGTATCCTGCCCCTTTTGCGGGAAGGCCTCTACGAATACGAGCTGGAAGCCGAAATCCTGTATGTTTTTACCCGGCATCGGGCAGTGCCAGCTTTTCCCAGTATTATCGCTGGGGGGGAGCGGGCCTGTGTGTTGCATTACACCTTCAATAGTCAGCCGCTGCGGGCGGGGGAGCTGGTGCTTATTGATATGGGGGCGCGATATGGGTGGTATGCGGCTGATTTGACCCGCACCTTGCCTGTTGGCGAAGTAGATACCGAAAAGCGCCGTTATCTTACTTGGGTAGCCGAAGTGCAGCGGTATGCCCAGACGGTCCTCAAACCAGGCATCTCCTTACACGAATGGCACACGACGGTGGCTACGTACATTCGGGAGGGGCTGCTATCGCTGGGGCTTCTCAGTCGGGATGAGTCGCCCGATGCCTACAAGCGGTATTTCCCACATGGGCTCGGGCACTTTCTGGGGCTGGATGTGCATGATGTAGGGTATCGCTACGAGCCTTTGGAAGCAGGTATGGTAGTTACCTGCGAGCCTGGTCTGTACATTCCGCAAAAAGGAATCGGCATCCGCATAGAAAACGACCTTCTCCTCACGGAAAATGGCTGCGAGAATCTCAGTGCTGCTCTTCCTGACCTTTTGGGCTTGTAGCGGGGCCGGAAAGAAGGTGTTAGACCATACCTTCCCGGGCCAGGTCTGGCGAGATGGGGATACATTGTGGGCAGACATAGCCGTTAAAACGGCAGGTACGACCTACGACCTATCCCTGGAAGTGGGGCTCAAGCAAGATTATCCCTGGCGCAACCTCTACCTGATGACCATCTGGGAGCAGCCGGATGGCTTTCGCCAAACCTCTCGGATAGAACTTAGCTTTCAAGATGAGACGGGCGTGTGGTATACCCGTGGCGGGCGATACCAGGTATTTCTTGTGCGGGGGGGGCGCTTTGGCGGGGCAGGACGGTATCGGCTGGGGCTTTTGCCTTATGTGCGGGCGGATAGCGTGCCAGGCATACGCTTCCTAAAAGTTCACCTCTATGTGCAAAAGTAGCCAACTTGTCCTGGCCCGATTTTTGTTGAAAAAGTTACTTATGCGATTCTGGATACTTTTGTGGCTTGTCTGCGGGCTATCTCATACCACGTTAATAGGCGGAAAAAGTCCTCGGGTAGCTGGCGATACGTCTCCTACACTCTATTATGATGCTGCGCGGCATAGCCTCGTGGTAGGGCCGGTAGAGCGTGGGGGAGACCTGATTGAGGTGTTGAATGTGATTGGACAACGGGTAGCTACTTTTACCCTGCATGAGTCGGGGCAAGAGGGTGGGCGTCTGGTAAGCTTGTCGCTTCCGTCTTTGTCGCCGGGCCTCTACTATGCCCGCTGGCTCCAAAACGGCCAGGTTTACCAAGTTCGGCGCTTCTCTGTTACATAAGGCCGGTTAAGTCGTGGTTTATCTTTGCCCCCCGTGGGACGTCGGGCACTCCTCGCAGTTATCGTAGCTACCCTCGGATACTTTGTGGATGTGTATGACCTGATACTATTTTCGGTTTTACGGCAAAAGAGCCTATCCGACTTGGGCTATGGACCGAAAGAGATAGAAGATTACGGCATCCTGCTTATCAACCTTCAGATGATAGGCATGCTGATAGGGGGACTTTTGTGGGGGATTCTTGGGGATAAGCGTGGCCGGCTCTCGGTACTTTTTGGGTCTATCATCACCTACTCGGTGGCGAATATCCTGAATGGGCTGGTATGGAGTGTCTATGGGTATGCGGTGTGGCGGTTTATAGCTGGGATAGGGCTAGCGGGGGAGCTAGGAGCAGGGATTACGCTGGTGAGTGAGCTGATGCCAGCCCGCAGTCGCGGGTGGGGAACGACGATTATTGCGACGGTGGGGATCTTGGGGGCGGTAGCGGCCAGCCTCGTGGGGGACCTTTTCCCCTGGCGCACGGCCTACTTTATCGGAGGGGGAATGGGCATAGCGCTCTTATTCCTGCGAATTGGCGTCGGGGAGTCCATACTATTTCGGGCTTTACTGGAAAAGTCGCATGTAAAGATGGGGGATTTTGGGCTGATTTTCCAGAGTCGAGAGCGTTTCTGGCGGTATGTATGGCCGATTCTATCGGGGGTGCCCATCTGGTATGTGGTGGGGGTACTGGTGACGTTTTCGCCGGAGCTATTCGCGGCTCGGGTGGATGGTCAGGTGCAGGCAGGCCAGAGCATCCTATATGCGTACACAGGGCTGGCGGTGGGGGATCTCGTAGCGGGGCTTCTGAGCCAGGCGTGGCGCAGCCGCAAGCGTCCTGTTCTCGTATGGCTTTCCGTAGGCGCCATGCTCTCTATCCTGTACAATCTTCTCCCTTTACAGACGCCCCAGGCTGTCTATGCTTTTTGTGTGGGGCTGGGGTTTTTCTCCGGGTACTGGGCGGTGCTGCTGACGGGAGCGGCGGAGCAGTTCGGTACGAATATCCGAGCTACGGTCGCTACCAGCATCCCGAACTGGATTCGGGGGTCGCTCGTGATATCTACACTTTTGTGGGATGGTTTTAAGGATGGGCTGGGGCTTTCTGGGCATATAGCGGCCTTGCTGGCGGGGGTGGTAGTGTATGGGGTGGCGATAGTTTCGGCGCTGCGACTACGGGAGACCTACGGGGCATCGTTAGACTTCGTGGAGACGTAGCAGGGGCGTGTCCATAGCTCCCCGCCCCGCTCTTTTAGGGAGACTTTTTTCTACCTTTGTAAAGATGAAGAGAAGCCTTATTGCAGGGCTTGCGTGGGCACTAAGCGCTTTCTTGTGGGCGAGCCACTATCTGGGTGGCGATCTGACCTATCAGTGTCTGGGCCCAGGACCAGGTAATACCACCCGCTACCGCCTGCGGTTTACCCTGTACAGAGACTGTAAAGGGATACCAGCCCCCAACAGTGTGACTGTCAACTATAGCT
>JAPYWM010000025.1 GCA_028276345.1 Sphingobacterium sp. | reverse complement strand
TAAGGGCCTTGTGGCGCCAAGTAGCAGGTTGGCATGCCCCAAAAGCAGCTTTCCGCTGCTAAGGCAACGCACGTATCCGGAGCAGGACGCTTGACAAGAAGATAAGCGGCGTAGCTGAGGTAGCATAGACCCAGCAAAACTTGAATCAGCCAAAGGGATAGTGACCGCACGTGTACAGCAAAAAGAGCCATGCCCGGAAAAGCCCTTCCGCCCCAGCCCAGGCTGCTCAACGCCGCCCAGAGAATCCGCCGAAATAGGGTCCTTTCCCGATAGGGGAGCCGTCCCACTTCCCCCGAGAAAAGCACCAACGCCCCCGTGTTGAGGCCATTTAGCAGCCATAGCAGCCCATCGCCCGAGCCTATTGACCATACGCCTATCCAGTAATGCCGGAGGTAGGCTTTCAGGGCAGAGGCGCCCCAGAAGGTCTTGATCAGGGTCAGCAGCGCAAGGGCGGCCCAAAAAACGCCCAGCAGGTGATAAAGTACAGCCCGGCCTTCGTTATTTTCCCAGCGACGGTAAAACCAGAAAAGGATCGCCCATAGCGCCGCCGGCTGCCAGAATATCAGCAAACTCAGCAAGACTCCCCAGAGAAAGGGACGGCGGGCAGATTCGCCCAGCCAGAGGGCTATAGCATAAGCGGCTTCGCCCGTCTGGAGGGGAGTAGGATAGGGCAGTATCTGATAAAGCCCTCCTACAAGGCCAATCACAACCCCCTGCCATAAAGTAGGTGGCGCCTCCCGCAAGGGCCTGCGCAAGAGAAATCCCACCAGCAAAAGCCCCCCTACTACCCTCGAAAGAAGCAGATACGCCTCCCCATACTCGGAGCCAGCCCGAAATAGCCAGAGTCCTACGGGGTCAACCGGTGCTTGCAGGACTTCATAGGGGGCCTGGCCCTGCCGCCATCGGTCCGCTGAAAGCCTATAGCTTGCTTCCAGGGCTGGCGAGGTCGCCTTCCTTAGGTAAAGGCCCGCCAGGGCACCCAGTCCCCACAGCGCGAGGGCAACCCCCCGCATTAGAAACCAAACCGATACCGGTAGTCTTTGACTTCCAGCCGCTCGCTCATCGCAGTCTGGAAGCGCTGCTGAAGCTGATTGCGCAGGGTATTGCTTTGGCCTGTGCTATAGCTCCGAGCTGCTTCGGGGGTAGCCTCCGCTGGTACGCTCTTGCGCAAAAGCTGAAGCTTGTATACACCGTTATTGCCCTCGATGAGGGGGCTAAGCTGATTTTCCTGTATGGCGGCGGCGGTACCCAGCACTTTGGGTTCTATGCCAAGGCCGGGCACGGCTACGCTACCATAGAGGGCATTTTGGCTGCGACTCGTGTACGCCCCAGGTCCAAAAGCGGTCTTGAGCTCATCCAGGGTATTGCCCTTCCCCGCTAAGCGCTGACGAATAAGCTGGGCTTTCTTTTGATTTCGTACCTTAGGTTCTATCACGTCGCGTACGGATTCCCAAGAGCGGTAGGGGGGATCATCGGCTTTGACGACCTGCGCTACAATAAAGCCATTTTCCAGCTCCAGCACGCCGGAGAAAGCCCCGACCTTTTTCTGTTCGAAACCCCACTTCAAAAGCTCGCTAATGCCATAGAGGCCAGGGAGGCTACTGCTACTGAAGCGGAGGGCTGGGCTGATGCGAACGTTCTGCCCCGCCGCCTGCGCTGCCCCATCAAAGTCCTTCTCCGCTGCTATGGCCATCTGCTGGGCCCTCTGTCGAATAGCACTAATCGTCTTATTGGAAGGGGCCACTACCCGCACCAGTTCATACACCCGTACTCGGCGATCTTCCCGAGCCCGCACCTCCACAATGTGATACCCCTGGTCGGACGAAATGATGCCATAGATTTTCCCCATCGGGGCTTTCCTGAGCGCCTCATAGAAAGATTTCCCAAAGCGCCCGTCGGGGTCATACCACCCTAATTCCCCACTCGCAAACCGAGTCTGCCAGTCCTCCGAAAACTGATTGACCAGCTCGGCAAAGTTATTCGGCCGAATCACCCGGTACAGACTATCAGCTTTTTTGCGGGAAGCGACGCTGTCTAAACCTTTGGCAATCATGAGGTGTCGAACCTGAAAAACTGGCAGACTATCCCGCACAATCGTATCTACCTTAGCAACAGCAAAGCCACTGGGGTGCGGATACGGCCCGATGACCTGTCCTACTTGCCGAATAGAGTCCTGTAGAACCTGAGGCAGATCAGTCCAGCGCCGGAGCGTGCTGTCAGGGGGTATATCGCTATTAGCGAGGGCAAAATCGTAATCATCGGTAGATTTGGCGTAGGCCTCCCGTAGGTCTTGAGTCCGTTTGAGCGTTTCTAAGGTATCCTCCGCAGACGGCTCCTTGAAAAACACGACATACCGCAAGACCCGCTCCGGCTCCCGCAGACGAAACTCCTCCTTGTGATCCGCATAATACCGCTTGAGATCGCTCTCTGAAACCGGCACCAGACTATCGGCAATCGCACTGTAGTTTATCGCCAGGAAGGCGAAGTCCATGTCGGTATTATCCAGGCGGTTTTGATAAGCGGCCAAGGGAGCCGGCACATAAGCAGTGGCTTTGAGCAAGGCCTCATACTTTTCGCGCAGGCGAACCTTGATGAGATAATCTTCCAGCTCGCGCACCTGCACACTAAGCTGAGGGTCACTACTGGCCTGCTGGATGATTTGCCGTACCCGTTCGCGCTCATATACCTGTTCCCCCTGCGAGAATATCTGCATGACAAGGGGATGTGGTCGCTCTCCATAGAGCATGTCTGCAATTTCCTCCGGCGAAACGGTCATTTGCCAGGGATCCAGTTCTATTTCGTACAGCTTATCGGATAAAATCTGCTGCCAGAGGGCGCTTTTGAGCTGTTCTTGCGCGAGGGGGTCGTCGGGAGCCTGATTCCGCACACTCCGCTCATAAAGCTGACTGTACTCAGCGTACTTAATTTCCACATCGCCGATGCGGGCTACCACATCACTGCGCCCCCAGACAAGTTCGTGAAAAAATTGATTGGACTGCAGCAGGTCTGTCAAAATAAATATCAGCAGGGAGAGGCCAATCAGGCCGACGGCGAGCCCGGCTTTATTGCGAATCTTCTGAATGATGCCGGCCATGCGGGCAAACTTACGGCAAAAAGCAGGATAGACGGGGCTTTCCTGCCTACCTTTGAGCCTGTGCAGCCGTTAGAGAGTCTGCGATTTGTGGTCGTGGGGGACCTGATGTTAGACCGATACCTGTACGGGCGGGCTGAACGCATTTCCCCCGAAGCCCCCGTGCCCATACTCCTCTTAGAGCGGGAAGAAAGCCGGCTGGGCGGCGCCGCCAATGTCGCTCTCAACCTCCGAGCGCTGGGCTGTCAGGTGGAACTCTGCGGCGCCATCGGCACCGACCCCACCGGGAAAACCCTCCAGGAAGAAGCCCACCGCCAGGGCATTGGCCTGTACGGCCTGGTAGAAACCCCCCACCGACCCACCACCACTAAAACCCGCCTCATCGCCCACCACCAACACCTGCTGCGGGTGGATCGCGAAGAAACCACACCCCTCCCACCACCCCACGAAACCGCCCTCATCCAAAAAGTCCAGTTCCTCCTCTCCCAGAAGCCCCACGCCCTCATCCTGGAAGACTACAACAAAGGCGTCCTGACAGCCCGCGTCATCCGAGCCCTCATAGAAGCCGCCAAGACCGAGGGCGTGCCCATCCTCGTAGACCCCAAGCGGGAAAACTTCTGGGTATACGAAGGGGCTTCGGTCTTCAAACCCAACCTCCGAGAACTAAGCGATGCCTTAGGCCGCAAACTGCGCCCAGAACTCCCCATCTTGGAAGAAGCCGTCCGAGAGCTGCGTCACCGAATGCCCCACACTTATACGGTCGTTACACTCAGCGAAGAGGGCACGCTGGTCGCCGACGAAAAGGAAAACTTTACCCATATTCCCGCCCATAAGCGGCAGATTGTAGATGTGTCAGGAGCCGGGGATACCGTTATAAGCGTCCTATCGGTGGGGCTGGCGTGGGGACTTCCGATTACGCAAGCAGCCGCCTTGGCAAACCTCGCTGGCGGCCTCGTGTGCGAATACGTGGGGGTCGTTCCGGTGCCCAAAGAGCAATGGATCGCCCAGGCGCGGGCATTGGGCCTATGGCCAGAAGGCGTAAGCTGAGGTGGTCGGTATTGCGTCTCCGCCTGTGGCGGTAGCGCAACACCCCCCCAGCGGCCCCGCTGGAAAAAATATCTCTCGGTGCCCTCGGTGGTTTACTCCGGCACAGCCCTCACAGCTTACTTAGACCCCACCATAAGGGACTTACCCACAAAAACGCATCCAGCCTATCCAAGAGGCCTCCGTGACCCGGCAAAAGCACACCCGAGTCTTTTAGGCCTTGATACCGCTTCCACGCAGACTCCCAAACATCCCCCAAAAAGCCCACCAGTCCTACGAGCCCACCTACCACCGCCCCAGGCACCCAAGGAAAATCTCCTGTCAAGGGTATGCTCCAGTGCCCAACCACAGCGGCACCTATGAGGCCCGCTAGTAGACCCTCCCAGCTTTTCTGGGGGCTGAGGCGGGGACGGATCTTATGCCGGCCCCACGTCCGCCCTACAAAGTACGCCGCCGTATCAGCCGCCCACACCGGCAAAAGATACCCCACCACTGCCTCAGGCCGATAGGGCAATTTCCCACCAAAGTGCCAGCCTACGCTTCCCCAGCCAAATCCGATATATATCGCTCCAAAAGCCGCCTCATACACCCGCCCAAATGCCTCCACAGGGTCCATCTGCCAGAGCCAAACCCCCAGCAGAATAAAACTGCCTACCAGCATAACCTGCCATGGCATAAAACCCAGCACCCCTATCCAAAGGGCAATTAGCCAGAGACTATAAGTGACCCGCCCGGAAAAAGACCAACGGAGAGCGGCGGTATACTCCCAGCTCATGAGGAAACCACTTAAGAGCCATACGCTGAAAAATCCCCAAGAGCCAACCCATAATAGGCCCAGCACTAAAGGAATAAGCAGGATGGCAGTGAGGATACGCTTAACCATGGCGGCGAAGAAGCCGATACGTCTGATAAGCTGCCGCACCCGCTACAGCCGCTCCTACCAGGGCTATCCACACCGGCGGGCGATACGTGCTCTTGACAAACTCCGGCTCACTCAAAAAATGTATCGCCACGTATCCGGTCAGCGTCGCATAGGCATTATTCAGAAAATGGGCCCACATCGCCGGTAAAAGGCTCCTGCTATACAGCATCAGGTACCCCATGAGCGCACCCAGAAGCATCCTGGGTATGAAACCATACACCTGCCCATGCACCGCACTAAAAACAAAGGCCGTGATCCAGATTGCAGCGATAGGGTGCATAACGCGTGAGAAAAGGCCCTGAAAAGCTCCCCGGAAGAAAAGCTCTTCTATGATACCAGGAACGACCGCCAGAAAAATGAGGTTCCAGAAAAGGGCCCCATGCGTGAGGAGGCTAAGCATGATGGTCTCTATGTGGGCTTCGGTAGCTTCCAAGGCGATTTCCTGGTCTTTCCAGGCGGGAGGCAGCTGGAAGCTATCAGCATCCAGGCTGAACCAGGGGAGGACAGGTTGAAGCCCTAGCATCAGGAGGGCTATCCATCCCCACACCGCCGGCGAAATGGACGCAAACCGCAAAGGAACGCCTCCCCACGCATCTTTCCAAAAGGGCAGAACAAGAATGGCGCTAACCCCAAAGGTAAAAATCAGGACCAGGCCATTACCCAAGGCAAGGCGGAAGGCGCTTGCAGCGTCCGCAGCGGGCATCCCGCCACCTAATCCTAAAAGAGGTAGAAGCTGACTTGCTCCGATCAGGAGCCCGCCCCACGATAGTATCAGGAGGGCCAGACCGAGTAGGGCCTGTCGACGATTCAGCTGCATAAGCAAAAGTACGCCGCCTGTGTACATTTGGGGTGGTGCTGGAAGTTCAACAGCTCTCTCGGAGTTTTCGCACGACGCAGGGGGTCGTCAAGGCACTGGAAGAGGCGACCTTCACCGTGCCGGATGGGGTCATAGCGGGGCTCCTCGGCCCCAACGGCTCCGGCAAAACCACCCTAATGCGGCTGGTGATGCGGATCCTCCCGATGGAAAAGGGCGAAATCCTATTTGATGGGCGGCCGATAGCGGACTTAGACCGGCGCGCCATTGGGTATATGCCTGAGGAGCGCGGCCTCTACCCCAAAGCCACCATTTACGAGCAGCTACGTTACCTTTTGCGTCTAAAGGGCTTTTCGGCAGAGGTGGCGCAGCGCGAGATTCAGACCTGGGGGGAAAGGCTGGGGATTTTGAGCTACATCCATCGCCCGGCCAAAACCCTCTCCAAAGGCATGCAGCAAAAGGCGCAGCTTACGTTAGCTTTGGCAGGGAATCCCCGCTTTCTCCTGTTGGATGAACCCTTTTCGGGCTTAGACCCGATCAATGCCCAGGAGGTGGAGCAGCTTTTGCGTTCGCTCAGGGAGCCAGGCCGGCTCATCTTGCTTTCCACACATCGGCTGGAGCAGGTGGATGAGCTGTGTGATTACATCGTGCTCATTCACCGGGGGCGGATTCTCTTAGCGGGCCACACGGCTAAGCTCAAACGCCAATATTGGGACCAGCGCTACTTCATTGAGACGGAGGCTCCGGTAGCTTCGCTGCGCTGGCCAGAAGGCGCCTCTTGGCATGCGCTCTCCGCCCACTCGGCAGAGGTCGTTCTCTCGCCCGCCCTGTCCAGTCAGGCGCTTTTGCAGGGCATCCTCACGCAGACGGCTGTGCGCGTATTTTACGAAAAGCTCCCCACGGTGAAAGAAATCTTCCTCAGAGCTGTTCAATCCCATAACTTATGAGAGCTGTCTGGATAGTTTTCTGGCGGGAAATGACCGTTCGCCTGAAAAACTGGCGTTTCTGGTTGGGGACGCTGAGTTTCCCTTTATTGATTTTTCTTGTAGTGGCGCTGCCAGCGCTTGTAGCACGGTTTTCGCACGAGAAACGCCTCCAAGTTCTGGTGGCAGGCAATCTCCCCCTACCCCAAGAGGAAGGCCCATTTCGGTTTGTGCCCGTGCCCCAGACTGCCGTAGATAGCTTGAAAAACCTCCTGCAAACAGCGGATGATCTGGTGCTGCTTGTTTTGCCGCCCAATCCAGTGGAGAGCGAGATTTGCACGCTCTATACGGCTTTTAGCCTGAGCTCGGAAAAAATGCAGGACCTCAAAGCTATCCTAACAGAGGCCTTTCGGGCATACCGGCAGGAGGCCCTGAGAGTAACTTCTGATGACATCCTAAAAGTACTTACGCCGCCCCGGCTCCAAGTCTACAAAGTATCAGCAGAAGGGGCCAAGCGCTACTCAGCAGGCCTTGCGACAACAGTGGGGATATTCATTGGGATAGCGCTGTTTATTTTGCTGATGGGAGCAGGGTATCAGATTCTCGCAAGTGTACTGGAAGAAAAGAGCAATCGCTTGGTGGAATATATGCTTTTAGCCGCTGATCCCGGCCATATTTTACAGGGTAAAATCCTATCGGGGTTGGTACTGAGTGTATTTCAGGTGGTAGTATGGGGTCTGGCGGTGCTTCTCGGGGGTGGGGCGACTTTTTCCAGCACATTGGCTGATGATGCGCAGCAAAGTCAGCGGCTCATGGAGGCCATGCAAGATCAGGCTTATGCAGTTCCATGGGGATGGGTGGTGATTTTTCTGATAGCGGGACTGTTATTATACACGTTTTTGTATGCGGCGGCTGGGGCGGCTTCGGATTCGGTGACGGAGCTTTCGCCGCTTAGTCAAGCGCTTCAGTGGCCGCTTCTTTTGTCAGTGATAGTGTTACCGACGCTGGCGGCAAGCGGGGAAGGGCCTGTGATCACGGTGCTAAGCTATTTCCCGCTCACGTCTCCGGTATACATGCCCGTGCGGCTGATTGCGAGTGAGGTGCCGGGATGGGAAGCCGTCGTATCGCTGGGGATTTTGGTTTTGACGCTGGTGGGAGCCTACCGCTTCGCTACGAAAATCTACCAGCATGCCCTGCTGCTGTACGGGCAAAAGCTTCCCTGGAAAGCGATATGGCAGATTCTGCGGGGCTAAGCCTACTTCGCCGCAGGGCCGGGGCTCTTGATAGGTGGTGTCAGGAGGTACCGGTTCATCCTCTACGGGAGCGGGTGGCGCAGAGAGGTCTGGGCGTCCTGCCAGAACCCACGCCGTATACCACAGACTTCCGAGGCGATGGATAGCTTTACGCAGGCGGTCTTCTACCATCCCCTGCAAAAGCGCATGGTACACTTCCAGAAAAGCCTCCGAATAGGTGCGGATAGTTTGATTACCCCGCTGGCGGTAGGTGTATTTTTTATCGGGGGGCAGGCGGCGGCTGGCTTCTATTTCGGCTTCCAGAACGGCAGGCACCAGCGCATGACTTTCCGCGATGATTTTCCAGATGGTGTCGCGGATGCTTCGCCAGAAGCGAGCCTTGGGAACGAAAAAGTCGTAACTTTCCCCGTAACGTTCGGGCAGGAAGGACTCCCACAGGGCGTGGATGCCATGCTGGCCGGTAAGCTGACCGTTGTAGTTGGCCGTAGTGTGCAGGGGGACGTGGGCGTCGGCCAGGTAATGGCCGATTTCGGCGGAGAGTTTGAGAATGCGGGGGGTGTTATGGGCTTTCATGGCGTCTACGAGGTCCCAGAAGGCTTTTTCCAGGTGCCAGGGGAGGAGGCCGTGGGCGGAGAGGGTGTCCAGCGTGTATTTTTCAATGGCCTCTTGCCAGCGGTGTGGGAGGGGAGGTTCGTAGCGGTCCAGGTCAATGTAATGCCGGGGGGCCTCCCAGGCGAAGGCGCCACGGCGTTCGTCGGGCTTGGTGGCCTGCTGGGTAAGATATTCAATCTGCGGCCGGTAGAAGGCAAAGAGCGTTTCCGGCAGGGTAAAGACCGCCAGGCGGTTGATCCGGCGGTGCGCCCAAAAGCCCCAAGCGTATGCGGGAGTTATTAGGATTAGCAGGAGACAAGCTCGCATGGATAGCAATTTACGCTGTAGCGGGGATTTTAGCGCTGTATTGGGTGGCATTGGGGGTGACGGTGTGGCGCCTTCGGCGGCGAGAGCGGGAGAAAAAGGCTTATCCGCCGGTGTCTATTTTGGTAGCGACGCATCGGCCCGGCGAAGGGAAGCGCTTTTTGGAGGGACTGCGGACGCTTCGGTATGCGGCCCCCTGGGAGGTAGTCATGGTGATGGATCGGCTCCCGCCCGGGGCTCGCCGGGAGATTGACGAGGTAGGGAAAAGGGTAGCGTTTCCAGTGCAGCTGGTGGCGGTTCAAGAAACGGCGCCTGGCTGGAGTCCGAAGAAGTATGCGCTGGCCAAAGGGTTAGAAAGGGTCCGCTATGAGTGGGTAGTCGTGCTGGATGCCGATGTAGAAGTGAGCCAGACCTATTTAGGGAGTCTGATGGGAGAAGTGGCGGAAGGGGTGGATGCGGTAGTGGGGCTGGGTTGGCTGCGGGGTAGTGGGGTAGCCGCCTGGGAAGCCGCCCTTATCCAGATAGAAAGTGTGGGGCGGGCAGCGTGGGGCTGTGCGTATATGGCGACGGGGCGCGGCTGGGCCGTGCGCAAAGGTTACCTACTCACGGGGCTTTATCTCTGGCGGGCGGTACTCTCGGGGGATGACGATCTGACGCTGCAGCTGGTACCGCAGGGGCGGGTGCGGGCCAGTGGGGCAGAGACGATGTCGGAGGCGCCTGCTGGCTGGTATACTCACCTTAGGCGAAAGCAGCGGCATGTACAGACGGGTCGGCATTACGGCCTGGGGCTTATAGTGTCGCTGGGGATAGGTGTGATAGGGTATGTGGGGCTATGGGTGTTGGCTGCGTGGCAGGGGGAAGCATGGGCAGCCCCCCTCCTGGTATGGGGAGCACGGAGTGTGGCAGTACGGATAAGCCGAGCGCCCGTGGGATGGTGGAGCTGGGCATGGGATCCTCTGGTGGGCGTGATGCAGCTTGGGTATCCCCTGCTGGGTCTACGGCGAGTGCGGCGCTGGTGATAGGCTAAGCGCCGAGCGCACCGAGCGGGTGGATACCCTCTCCGTCCAGCCTCTCGCCAGAGGGGGGTCTTGGTATTTTGGATCGTCCGGAGGGCCGCACGGCGCAGGAAGGGGCTTTTCCGCTTCCTAACCGCTCGCCAAGGCTGTACGGTATATCATTCTGCGGGCGGAGGGAGAGAGGAGCTGTTCCTACTTCCGTATTCGCCTTTAAAATCCCAACCAGACTTTGATATTGGTGCACCTGTGCTGAGACTCATCGGAAATACTTTACCTTTGCCCTTGGTATGGTACCTTCTACACGCCTACTGCGGTTGAGCTCCCGCTTGTAGCTATGGGGATTTTCGTCCTCGCTTATTTCAGTGGGCTGCATGCCCAGGCCCTCACAGGTACGCACAACATCACGGGCACCTCAGCATTCAATGCGAGTGGGGGACAGTTTGCCACCATCAAAGAGGCTTTTGACTCGCTGATGGCTCGGGGTGTAGGAGCGGGTGGGGTCACTTTTGTGGTACAGGAGAGCTGGAGAACGACTAATAGTTCAACTGGGCGGGATGCAGAGCCTAACACCATCCAGCTAAGCACGTATTCGGGCGCTGGACCCAACTCTCCGGTCACACTCACCTTCGCCGGCCTGGCGGATACCGTTTACTTCGCTAAAGCCCCCACTACTACTGCGGGCGGCCGCTTCGTCTTTCGCTTTACGGGGACATTCAGCTACTTCACGCTGGACGGCGCGGGCAAGCTGATAGTTAA
>JAPYWM010000024.1 GCA_028276345.1 Sphingobacterium sp. | reverse complement strand
TAGCTGTCTGGGACAAAGCCACGCAGGCCCTTCTGCCTGCTTATCCTGTCGGTCAGGCGCCTGATAACAGCGTGTGGGCCCTTGCGGTGTGGAATAATAAGCTCTACATTGGGGGCGAGTTTCAGACGATTGGCGGGGTGGCGTCGCCTCGTTTGGCGGCCCTAAATGGGGGGACTTACGAGGCGGTATTGGGCTCGCCTGTCCCCGGTCAGGTGCAGGTGCTCCTGCCTACGGATTCCGCCCTGTATGTAGCGGGTAGCTTCACCAGCGTGGGCGGGCAAACGGTCAATCGCATAGCCCGTCTCTCTACCAGTGGTACCTGGTCGGCATTAGGTCCGGGTATAGGTCCCCTCATCATCAACGCCCTCGCCCTCCACAATGGCTACCTGTATGCCGGCGGCAACTTCACCCAGGACGGCGTCGGAAACGCCCTCGCCTACCTGGCAGTCTTTAGCGTACCGGCGGCGCTTTCGAGGGCTACCAGACTGCCCTTGTCAGTGCGCTATGAGTCGACCTTCCTCACGCTTACTGCTGATGAAGCCTTCCAGGGGACGCTCACCCTCGCTAATCCCCTCGGCCAAGTCCTTTACACCCGGCCGCTTCGGCTGGAGCCGCACGCTTCTGAGACTATTGACCTTTCCGCTTGGCCCGTGGGCTTTTACCTGGTCTCTATCAGCACTGGGAGTCAGCCTGTCTTTACTATGAAGGTTCCGCGCTATCCGTGATGTTTATGTGCCTTTGGGGCTGCGGGAGAGAGGGTTCTATTACGGTGAGGTCTGCCCGATCTGTGGGGGTCAGTTTGGCCTTTCCAGGTAAGGTCGGATGGTGCCGTAGGCGTAGAGGAGAGTATCGTGCCCCTGGTCTAAGAGGGGATTGATTTCCGTTACTTCCACGAAGCGGGTCTGGGGCCAGAGGAGCACTTCTTGCAGGAGGGTGCGGGTAGCAGCGATACTGAGGCCCCCGGGGGCAGGGGAGCCACTGCCCCTCGCAAAGCTCGGATCCCATACATCCACATCAAAGCTCACATATATCGCTGTGTCGGGAAGCAGGCGTTTCTTAATAGCTTCGAGGATAGGACTGATGCCCTCTTTGTGAATCTTTTCGCTGGTGAAGGTGGTTTCTGCGAGGTAGTTTTGGATAATCTGATTCTCGGGGGGCTCGTAGCTTCGCAGCCCAATCAGGAAGAGGTTCTCAGGCGGGAGGAAAGGTTGGTAGTGCTTTTCCCAGAGGTGCCAGGTTTCGGCGGGGACGGGGTGAAAGCGCTCGGTATTGAGCCCAGTAACCATAGCCAGGGGCATCCCATGAATGTGCCCTGATGGCGTCGTGCCCGGCGTGTGAAAATCCGCGTGCGCATCTATCCACAGAACTATCAGATGCGGGGTGACCTCTTTGAGAAAAGACAGGATTTTGGCATTCCAGCTATGGTCGCCCGTTAAGAAAAGATAGCGGTCGTTTTCGGCGTAGAGGGTGGGGAAAGTGGTCTGGAGTTCAGTAGCGAACTGATCCCAGTATTCTATCCGTTTGGCGAAGACATGTTTGTGGGGGGCTACCCAGACGGGTTCAAGGCGAGAGGGGGCGAGGCGGACGTGGTGGGCTTCCAGCCAGGCGAGATGTTTATAAGCTAAGCCTACATACTGCCAGGCATCCACACCTGCGGCGCCACCTGGCGCCCCTGCTCCCCAATCACATGAAATGGAGACTATTCTGCATGCCATAAACTACCTTTGCATCGTGCAAAGTTACAGGGAGTTTTTGGAGCTGAGCGTGGAATGGCCTCAGGAGGGTTTTGAGGTCATAGACGATGAGCTTCACTTTCATGGTATCAATCTCATTGAGCTGGCAGAGACCTATGGGACGCCCCTCCGCGTGACCTACCTACCTATCATCGGTAAAAAAATCCAGCAAGCTCGGCTTTACTTTCAGGAGGCTTTTTTGCGCAATGACTATCGGGGCAAATACCACTATGCCTACTGCACAAAAAGCTCCCACTTTCGCCATATTTTGGAAGAGGTGCTCAAACATGATGTGCATATTGAGACCTCTTCGACTTATGACATGGAGATAGTCGAGGCGCTGGAAAAGCGGGGGCTCATCTCCAAGAAAAATACGATGATTATCTGTAACGGCTACAAGACACCAGCTTACCAGCGGCGTATTGTAGATCTTTTGCATGATGGGTTTGAAAATCTGATACCTGTTCTGGACACGAAGCGAGAAGTCAACTATTATCTCAGTGAGCTGGAGGTTCCGGCAAAGGTGGGGATTCGGGTAGCCATTGAGGAGAAGCCAGACTTTCCGGTTTATACCAGTCGGTTAGGCATCCGGGCAGATGATGTGGTAGACCTATATCTCGATAAAATCAAGTCTTCATCCAACTTAGAGCTGGTCATGCTGCATTTCTTTATCAGCTCCGGTATTCGAGACACGCCATATTATTGGAATGAGCTGGAAAAAATGATTCAGCTCTATGTGGAGCTGAAAAAAGAAGCCCCTACCCTGCGCTACTTCAACATCGGTGGTGGCATGCCCTTCCGGAATTCGTTGGATTTTGAGTTTGACTACCAGTATGTAATTGGGGAGATTGTGCGGCGCCTCAAAGTGGCTTGCCAGCAGCATGGTGTAGAGGAACCAGATATTGTGTCGGAGTTTGGGAGCTATACCGTGGCAGAGTCTGGCGCTGTGATCTTCAAGGTCGTGGAACGTAAGCGCCAGAACGATAAAGAATCATGGCTGATTTTGGATGGAAGTTTGATGACGATTTTACCGGACATCTGGGCGCTGGGGCAGCGGTATATCATTTTGCCACTCAATAACTGGGATGCGGAATATGAGCGGGTGATTTTGGGGGGGATTACCTGTGACGAACAGGACTATTACTACCGGGATGCGCATACCAATGTACTCTTTTTGCCTAAGACGCGGAAGGAGACGTACATTGGGTTTTTCCACACTGGGGCGTATCAGGAGTCGCTTAGTGGGGTGGGTGGAATTCATCACTGTTTGATTCCGACGCCACGTCACATTTTGATCCGGCGAGAGCGTGATGGGCAGGCCCACGTGGATATTTTGTACGAAGAGCAAAATAGCAAGCAGGTGTTGAAAATTCTCGGTTATTTATGAAGCTCTTACAAGGGAAGCCGGCTGCAGATAAGCTTTTAGCGGAGGTAGCGGCTTATGCACGGCATCATACGTTACGGCTGGGGATAGTTCGGGTGGGGGAACATGAGCCGAGTCGGATATACGTTAGGCGCAAGCTGGAGGCCGCGCAGCGGGTAGGGATAGCAGCTCAGGAAATCCACTTACCCCAAACGACAAAGACAGAAGAAGTGCTATCGGTGGTGAAGGCGCTTGGCATGGATCCGGCCTATACGGCGCTGATTGTACAGCTGCCCCTGCCGGCCGGGGTAGATGAGGCGGCGGTGCTGGATGCTATCCCCCCGGAAAAAGATGCGGATGGGCTTCACCCGTACAATTTGGGGCTTTTAGCGCAGGGGCGGGCGGAGTGGGTAGCCGCCACGCCGTGGGGGATTGTGGAGCTTTTGCGGTATTATGGGATTTCGGTAGCGGGGAAACATGTGGTGGTGCTTGGGCGGGGGCGCCTGGTAGGGACGCCGTTGAGTATTCTGCTATCTCGCCATGCGCCGTATGGCCAGGCGACCGTGACGCTGTGCCATAGCCAGACGCCCAACCTGTATGATTTTACTCGGCAAGCGGAAGTTCTCGTGAGTGCAGTCGGGAAGCCCCACTGGCTACCGGCGGAGGCGGTGTCGGAAGGCGTGGTGCTGGTAGATGTGGGGATTCATCGGGTGGATGGGCGGCTGGTAGGGGATATCCATCCGGCAGCGCTGGAGAAGGCCTCGGCCGCTACACCCGTGCCAGGCGGAGTAGGGCCGCTTACCGTAGCGGCGCTGCTATGGAATGTGATGGTGATTCACCGGCATCGGCTGCGGGTAGGCGTAAGCTGAAACGTCCCTGAAAAATCGCTTCCTCAGCTAAGAAATGAGAGCGGCGGCCAGCGCCCGGATAAGGCCAGTTTTTTCCTATTGCAGGCCGTAAGCTCGTAGGAGCGATAATAGCTCCCCATGTGCCCAGGCGCTTCCGGCTAAGATGCTTGTGCCAAAGAGGTAGTTCGGGCTGCCCGTGAAGTCGGTAACGAGGCCGCCGGCTTCTTGAACGAGGAGGCTTCCAGCGGCAACGTCCCAGGGATTGAGGTCCATCTCATAGAAGACATCCAGACGGCCGGCTGCCACATAGGCTAAGTCGAGTGCTGCTGAGCCTAAGCGGCGCAGCCCCCCGTAGCGGCGCATGACTTCGGCCAGTACTTGGAAGTATTTTTCAGCCCTTTCTGGGTCGCGGTACATGAAGCCAGTAACTACCAGTAGCTTATCGGGGTCGGTGTAGGTGCTGACTGAGAGGCGCTTATCGCCTAAGTAAGCGCCCTGTCCTTTGACGGCCCAGAAGAGTTCGTCCTGGGGGACGGCGTATACCATGCCCAGGACGGGGCTACCCCGGTGGAGAAGGGCTACACTGATCCCGAAGAGCGGGAGGCCATGGACGAAGTTTTTCGTGCCGTCGAGGGGGTCTATAACCCAGACGAATTCATTTTCGGAGTTGGAGAGGCCGGTTTCTTCCAGGATGAAGCCCGCTTCGGGGAGGAGGCGGTGGCAGCCTTCTTGCAGGAGGGCTTCGGCGGTGCGGTCTACGTAAGATACGGGGTCCCGGGCTGTTTTGTATTCAGCCTCATGGCGGGAAAAACTTTGCGCCTGGGTGCGGAGATAGGCGCCTACTTCTCGGAGGAGGTCTTCCAGCGCCCGACGAGAAACCACCACGCTGTCCATAGTAGTAGCGCAAAGATACATACCCCAAAAGCCCCCCATTCACTATAAATCGCATACAGACTTTGGGATTCGCCTACGGGGACTTCGGCATAGAGGAGGCCTCTGGTATCGTAGGGCAGGAGGGCTTTTACGGTGCCATCGGGCCAGATGAAGGCGGAAATGCCGGTATTGGCGCTGCGGGCCATGGGTAGGCCCAGGCTCTGCGCGGAGAGCCGCCCATAACTAAAATGCTGATAGTAGCCCGAGCTTTTTTTCCACCAGCCGTCGTTTGTGAGGATGCCCAGGAGGTAGCCTTTTCGCTGGCGGAGGTCATGGGTGAAAATGCTTTCATAGCACACGCCTACGGTCACAGGGGTGTTATCCGGGTAGAGGGGGAGGGATGTGGGGGGGGTGAGCGGCTTTCCAAAGCTACCGAAACCGCCCCCGAGGTCTATCTCCCACCCCCGCAGGAAGCGCAGATATTCTAAGTAGGGGGTTCGCTCTACGAAGGGCACTAAGCGAGACTTGATATGGACGAAGGCGGTGTCGGGCCGGATGAGCATGGCAGCATTGTAGCTCTGGTAGGCTTGGCCG
This sequence comes from Sphingobacterium sp., assembly GCA_028276345.1. GTDB lineage: Bacteria > Bacteroidota > Bacteroidia > SpSt-205 > SpSt-205 > JAPYWM01. The sequence continues at coordinate 5,578 of JAPYWM010000024.1, read as the reverse complement.
CTGGGCAGCATACTGGCGTCTGGCGGGGCTTGGTGGGGAGGGAAGAGCTTATAGCCCACAATGCCTAAGAGGATGTTGGCCTGGAAGCGACGGGCTTTTTCTATGAAGGGGCGTAGCCAGGGGTCTTCTTGCCACTGGTCTATGGATATGGCTACGGGGAGGGCGGTTTCGGGGCCTATGACGAGGCTACCGGGGGGCAGCGTATCCGGAAAAAGAGCAAGGAGTATCTTCAGCTGCGAGTCGGGGGGGAACTCATTGAACTTAGCGTAGGGGTCTATATTGGGCTGGAGAAGGTAGGTAGGTTTGTGGGTGTGGGGCCGGAAGGGCTGGTGGAGGGAGGCGAGGAGGGGTAGACCGAAGGTCCAGGCAAGAAAAAGCAGGTAGCGTGGAATAGGGGAGAGGGGCCTGGTGGTGAGGAGGGCGGCGGCGAGGAGCGTCCAGGCAGAAAGGCCCAGCGGCCCGCCTATTCCGGCGAGATGGCCAAAAAAGGGCCATTCACTCCACGAGAAGCCCAAAGTCAGCCACCCCCAGGAAAGTTCCCACCGGAAGTGGAAATACTCAAACCCCACCCACAGGGGGATAAACAGGTAGTTGGCCTGGGGAAGGGGGATTTTTCGCCAGAGGAGGAAGGGGATGGTCATCAGGAGGGGGTTGGTGAGGATGGTGAGGGCGCCGGCGAGGAAGCTCACGGCTGCTTCGGTGAGGTTGGGCGCGCTAAGGGCGGTGAGGCACAGCCAGTACGTGGTGAAGAGGTTCCAGCTTAGGAGGACCTGGTAAAGCCGCCAGAAAGGCTTTTTTGTTTTGGCGAGGTGCCACAGGAGCGGCCAGGCCAGAATCTGCGGCCCGGGCAGGGAAATAGGCGGATAAGCGGCGGCAAGAAAAAGTCCAATCCCCCAGCTACTGAGGTGGGGATAACGTGTACTGAGGTCCTGCCACCAGGAGGACGCACTCGCCGCGCGGGGGATTCGCCAGGAAGTACGCATGGAGGGTCTCTAAGGTACCGCGGTGATAGCTTTCGTGCTGTTTGGTGAGTTCGCGGGCTATGCAGGATAGCCGATTGGGGCCGAGTGATTCTTTCAGGAGGCCTAAAGTTTTCACGAGGCGGTGGGGGGATTCGTACCAGATGAGGGTGCGTTCTTCGGTCTGGAGTTTTTGGAGGTATTTTTGCTGGCCTTTGCGGGGGAAAAAGCCCTCGAAGGCGAACTTATGGAGGGGGAGGCCGCTTCCGACGAGGGCCACGACGAAGGCGGCGGGGCCAGGCAGCACTTCTATGGGCACTTGGCGGCGGAGGGCTTCCTGAATAGCGAGGTAGCCTGGGTCGGAGATGCCCGGCGTGCCGCTGTCCGTGATGAGCGCTACTGCCCAGTGATGGGCCGCTGCTTCATCAAAAAGCCGCCCCACACGCTCATGCTCATTGAAGGCATGTAGCGAGCGGAGCGGCTTACGAATCTCATAGTGCTGCAGGAGCTTTTGGCTTTGTCGGGTGTCTTCACACCAGATGACATCGGCTTCCCGCAAGCGGGCGAGAGCCCGGAGAGTAATATCTTCCAGGTTGCCGATGGGGGTAGGGACTACCCAAAGCCCCCGCATGCAGAAAAATTACTTCTTCGCTTTACTTTTTGCCGAAGAGCTGCTCTTACGGCTTGGGCCAGTGGTGGCTCGTTCGGGCAGATTAGAAGGCGGCAGAACGGGCACACCCTTGTCTACTGGCTTATCTAAGATGAGCTGCGTTTCCATGCGGGTCGCGCCATGCTTGACCAGCTTAGTTAGGAATTCCTGCAGCTCTGCCGGACTCCGAAAGTATGCCTCTACATACACATTCATTTCGCCAGTAGTCATCCAGATAGCTCCTACTTCGGGATGAGCCTTTGCTGCCTCGATAAACTTTGCGGGATCGGTCGCTTGCACCCGAATTAATGTCACCAGGGAAAAGCCTAACTTCTGGGGATCTAATACGAGCCTTTGCCCCTTAATGATGCCCCAATCCTCTTGCAAGCGCCTCACCCGCATGTAAATCGTGCCGATGGAGAAATTCAGTTTCTCCTTGATCTCCGTGTAGGAGATACCCGGATTTTCGGCCAGGGTCTTCAGAAGCTCCCAGTCCAGCCTGTCCAGCGTTTTTCTTCGCATTCTCATACGCTTCCGTGTTTGGTTTGTATAAACAAAATGGCTCGGTGCAAAGTTACAACTTTTCCAGATATGCAAGGCCTATCCTGACGAGTTTTAGCGCGGCCAGTTTCTCCACATTTTGTCAAAAGCCTTACCTTTGCGCTTATGTTCCCCTACTTAAGCCCGAAGAGAAGCAACCTAACCGACCAGGTGTATGCCAATCTGCCGGTAGCGGAGCTGATTGAGCACACCCTTCGCATGCAGCAGGGCGTGCTGGCCGAGAATGGCGCCCTGGTAGTCCGAACCGGCGAGTTTACTGGCCGGGCACCCAAGGATAAGTTCGTCGTACGGGACACCTTTACTGAGGACCAGATATGGTGGGGCGAAGTCAATAATCCGCTTCCTGCCGAAAAGTTTGAAATTCTTTACCAGCGGGTGCGTGCATACCTCCAAAATAAGACGCTTTACCTAAGAGATGTCTATGCCGGCGCTTCCCCCAAATACCGCTTGCGTATCCGCATTGTCAATGAACTGCCCTGGCATAACCTCTTTGTGCGAAACCTCTTTATTGAGCCATCGCCGGAAGAGCTGGATAGCTTTGAGCCAGATTATTTGATGATAGTTGTGCCGGGCTTTCGGGCTGAACCGGCTATTGACGGCACCCGCCAGCACAACTTTACCATTCTCAACCTCTCGCGCCGGATTATTCTCATTGGCGGCACGGGCTACGCCGGCGAAATGAAGAAAAGCATCTTCACACTCCTTAATTACCTTTTGCCGCAGCGGGGGGTGATGCCCATGCACTGTTCGGCTAATATGAGCCCGGAAGGCGATGTAGCGCTTTTTTTTGGCCTTTCTGGCACAGGCAAAACGACCCTTTCCGCTGATCCTAACCGCCGTCTCATCGGCGACGATGAACACGGCTGGGATGACGAAGGCGTCTTCAACTTTGAAGGGGGGTGCTACGCCAAGTGTATCAACCTCTCCGCCGAAAAAGAGCCTCAGATCTGGGCCGCTATTCGGTATGGCACCGTGGTGGAAAATGTGACCTTCCATCCCGACTCCCGGATAATCAACTTTGACGATGCTTCCATTACGGAGAACACCCGGGCGGCCTACCCTTTGAGTTATGTGCCGGGGGCGGTGATTCCGTCTGTGGGTGGGCATCCGAAGCATATCTTTCTTCTGACGGCGGATGCTTTTGGGGTTTTGCCGCCGATAGCCCGGCTTACGAAAGCCCAGGCTATGTACCACTTCCTCTCCGGCTACACCGCCAAGGTAGCCGGTACCGAAGCCGGTATTAAGGAACCCCAAGCGACGTTTTCGGCTTGTTTCGGGCAGGCCTTTCTGCCTTTGCACCCTACCCGGTATGCCGAGCTTTTTGGGCAGAAGATTTTCTCGCACGATGTGCGGGTCTGGCTGATCAATACGGGCTGGACGGGCGGGCCTTATGGGGTTGGCCGGCGAATGCCCCTCCCCTACACGCGGGCGATGATCCAGGCTGCCCTTTCTGGCATGCTGGACCACGTTCCCTATGAGATGGAGCCCGTGTTTCACCTCGCTATCCCAAAAGAGGTGCCTGGCGTGCCCGCTGAGTATCTTTTCCCGCGCCAAACCTGGCCGGACCCCGGTGCCTATGATAAACAGGCTGCGCACTTGGCTACCCTCTTCCGGGAAAACTTCCGCAAGTATGAGAGCTTTGCTTCGGAAGAGATACGCAGCGCCCAGCCTGAACCCTCCGCCGCCTATTCACAATAATGCTTTCCGACCCTATTCGGGTCATCGGTGCCCGCCAGAATAACCTCAAAAATATCACGCTTGCCCTTCCCCGGCATAAACTTATCGTCTTTTGCGGATGGAGCGGCTCTGGCAAAAGTAGCCTCGCTTTTGATACGATTTATGCGGAGGGATTTGGCAGTTATGTAGAGAGCCTGAGCACGTATATCCGGCAGTTTTTGCCGAAGCTGCCGCGTCCGCAGGTGGATCGGATAGAGGGATTGGCGCCTGCTATCGCCCTCTCGCAAAACCGATTTACGAGTGGTATGCGCTCTACGGTGGCGACCCTCACCGATCTGTATCCGTACCTACGTCTGCTTTTTGCTAAGGCGGGGGTGCTCTATTCCCCTGTTAGCGGCCTGCCCGTAGAAAGGCACACCCTAGAAGATGCCCTCCAGTTTATCATGCAACAGCCGGAGGGTACCCTGGTTTACATTTTGCGGCCGCTTTTGGGTGAGGGTTCCGTAGAAGTGCGCTACCGCAAGCGCCTCGAAGAAGGCCAGGACCGCTTCTTTTACCGGGGGGTTCTCTACGAAGCGCCGGATGAGCCGCCTTTCCCGTTGGATGAAGAGCTTTTTGAGGTGGTCGATCGGGTCTTCGTCCACTCGGACGAGGTAGACCTGCGCGCCCGAGTGATAGAAAGCCTGGAAGAAGTCTGGTATGCCCACGAGCGCACCGTCTGGGTGCACATAGCCGGCAAAGGGGATTTTGTCTTTCGGGGGCAGCTCCATGCCGACGGGTATACCTTCCGGGAGCCTACGCCCGAGCTCTTCAACTTCCTCAGCTCGTATGGTTCCTGTCCGAACTGCCACGCCCGCGGAAAGGCTTTGAGCCTGCGCGAAGAGGCTGTGATTCCTGATCCCCGCCGCTCACTTAGAGATGGTCTCGTGGCCCTGTGGAAACTGCCTATTTTCGCAGAAGAGCTACCCGCCTACTTGGAAGCCCTGCAAGCCTACATCCCGTTGGATCTACCGTATTACCACTACACCACCCAGCAGAAGCGCCTCTTGTGGTGGGGCGACCCGCTGAAAAAGCTACCGGGTATTTTCCCCACCTTTCTATCGGCGCAAAAGGTAGTCTCTGGGCAGGGACGGTATGAGCTGGCGGCCTTCCAGGGCGAAGGCCCCTGCCCCGTGTGCGAAGGGACTCGCCTCCATCCCGACACCCGCTGGATTCGCATTGCCGACCGGAGCCTGCCCCAGGTGCTCAGCCTCTCAATTGCGGAGTTTGCAGCGTACCTCGAGACGATAGACCTGCCCGAGCCTCGCCGCACTATTGCCCGGCCCCTCCTCGAGGAGCTCAAACAGCGCACGGCGTTTCTTTTAGAGGTGGGGCTGGGGTATCTGACGCTGGACCGTGCCGCCGAAACCCTCTCCGGTGGGGAAAGCCAGCGCATCCAGCTTGCCGCTACCCTCGGCGGACAGCTTACGGGGGCGATCTATGTGCTGGACGAACCTACTATTGGCCTTCACCCCCACAATACGCAGCAGCTCCTCGCCGCTGTGCGCAAACTCCAGCAAGCCCCCAATACCGTTATCGTCGTAGAACACGACCCCCTTTTCATCCGCAGTGCCGACTGGATCGTCGAGCTCGGCCCCGAATCCGGTGAATACGGCGGCCAGGTTGTCTTTGAAGGCACCTTCTCAGACCTTCAGCAAAGTGATACGCACACCGCCCACTACTTTAAAACGCC
>JAPYWM010000023.1 GCA_028276345.1 Sphingobacterium sp. | reverse complement strand
TCCATACCGGGGCTAAGGCGGGTATGGAAGAAGCGCCCCGGGGCTAACTCCCAGCTTAGCTCGTCGGTTTTTACCACATGGGGCTTGAGGCCAGTTTTGAGGAGGAGTAAGAGGCCATACAGGTTCGGCGGTGTAATCTGAAGAAACTTTTCAGGCTGTGCGGGGTCTATTTGGATGGGTAGGTCAGGCTTACCCTGAATGAGGTGTCGGAGTAGTCTTAGGGGATGTGGGGTGATGGTTTTGAGGCGGGGCCAGTGGCGGAGGAGTTTGAGGAGGTACCAGAAACGCATCATGCGCGGGGGTGGAATTGGCGGTAGGCTTGCTTAAGGTGAGTAGGAGTGATGGCGAGGTATTTTTGGGTGGTGGTGAGGGAGGCGTGGCCCAGGAGTTCGCGGACGGCTTCTACGTGGGCGCCTTCACTGAGGAGGTGGGTGGCGAAGCTATGGCGTAGGGCGTGCGGATGCGTGCCCAGGTAGCGGCGGACGATGCGGTAGATGAGCTTAGGGTAAATGGGGCTGCCGTCATCGGTGCAGAGGAGGTAAGGGTGAGAAGGGGCAAGCTGGGCGCGGGCCGTGAGGTAAGTCTGCAAGAGGCTTTCTAAGCGGGGGTAAAGGGGAAGGATGCGCCAGCGCTGGCCTTTGCCTAAGATGTGGATCTGTCCTAAGGAGAAGTGTATTTGATCCAGGCGAAGCGTAGCGGCTTCGCTGCGCCGTAGGCCTAAACCGTATAAAAGTTCCAGAACGAGGCGGTCGCGAAGGATGGGCCAGGTATGGCCGAGGCTGTCCAAGGTCTCATAAGCGGCGAGCAGGCTTTGTTTGGGGAGGGCTTTGGGGAGGTTAGGGTGGAGCTTGATGGGGTCGATTGGGAAGCCCCAGCTTTTCCCGCCAGTCAGGCGATGGATGTAGGTATTGAAGCGGCGGAGGGCGGCGACTTTGCGGGCACGCGTGATAGGCCGGCGGAAGGTCCGGAGCCAAGCCCGGACCATAGGAGGTTCTACACGCAGCCAGGCTTCTACGGTCGCCGTGGGGTCCCAGGCATAGTGGGCCCGGCAGAAATCTCCCCATCCCCGTAGGTCTCGCTCATACGCCGCTAAGGTATGCTCACTTAGCCCCTCCAAGCGCAGCACCTTCAGGAAGCTTTCTAACATGCCACAAAGGTATGCCGCTTAGAGAGCACCGGCCTATGACGGATTAAGGGGGCATGCGGGCGGTACGTGAAGGCGTTTTGCTATATTTGTCTAAATGCCTCGTCTGCCCATAGACACGTTCCACCTTATCAAGCGGCTTCAAGAGGCTGGCTTTTCGCCGGCGCAGGCCGAAGCTCAGGTAGAAGTTTTGCTCGAACTGTATGCCCTGCAAGAAACGGCTAAGAAGAAAGACGTGATAAAATTGCGCTTTCTCGTCAAGAGAGATATCGCTCTTACGCAGGCGAAGCTTCAGGAGGTAGAAGCCAAGCTTCGGGCGGAGCTTCAGGAGGTAGAGGCGAAGCTTCGGGCGGAAATAGAAAAAGTACGAGCAGATGTGCGGGAAACTGAATCCCGCCTACGGGTGGAAATAGAAAAGGTTCATGCAGAAGTGCGGGAGACGGAGGCGCGTTTGCGAGTAGAGTTAGAGAAGGTCCGAGCGGAAGTAGAAAACAATCGCCTCGAGGTGGAGAAGCTTAGGCTCACCCTTCAAGAGACTGAAAAACGATTTTTACTGCATCTGAACGAAACGGAGGCGCGTTTACGGGCGGATATTTTGCGGGCACAGGTGCGGGTTATTATGTGGGTGGCGGGGCTCATTGCGGCGCAGATACCTATTTTTTACCTGCTCAGAAGCCTTCTCCCCTTTTAGGCTTTTCCGGGTGCGTAGCTATCCCTACCGATGACCAAGGGCTTATAGCTCTTCCCTATCTTCGTTGCATGAGTGGACCTACGGGAACGGGCATGACCCAGAAGCTAACCTACAATCGTACAAAGATCATCGCTACGGTAGGGCCGGCGTGTGAGAATCCGGCTATTTTGCAGGAGCTTATCCTGGCAGGTGTGGATATTTTCCGGCTCAATCTCAGTCATGGAGACTGGGAGAAGCACCGGTACTTTATTCGGGAGATTCGCCGGCTTAACCTCTCTTTGCGGACGCGGGTGGGAATCCTGGCGGACCTTCAGGGGCCCAAGATGCGTATCGGAAAGATGACAGAAGCGCTGCCTGTACGGCCGGGGGATCGGGTTATTTTTAGTACGCAGGTCAAGGATCTCCGGCCGCCCTCTGTGCCTGTTGAGTACGAGACGCTGGCTAAAGATGTGCAGCCGGGCGATACGGTTTTGGTGGAAGATGGTCGAGTTCAGCTGCGGGTTTTACGTACGGATGGGGTAGGAGAGGTAGAGCTGGAGGTGGTAGCGGGTGACCGCATCGCTGGCCGCAAAGGTATCAACCTGCCCGGACGCCCTATTTCGTTGCCCACGCTTTCCGAGAAGGACTGGGCAGACCTGCATGAAATCGTCCGAGAAGCCCTGGATTGGGTGGCGCTCTCCTTCGTGCGAAAAGTAGAAGACATCCTGGATGTCAAAGCGTTTTTGCGGCGTTTCGGCGCTTCCATTCGGGTTATGGCCAAGATTGAGCGGCCAGAAGCCTTAGAAAATATTGAAGCCATCGTAGCGGCCAGTGATGGGGTGATGATTGCCCGGGGAGACCTTGGTGTGGAAATACCCATAGAAGAAGTGCCCTTCTGGCAAAAAAATATTATAGAGACATGCGCTCGTATTGGAAAGCCAGCTGTTGTAGCGACTCAGATGCTGGAGAGTATGATTCAAAATTCTACGCCCACCCGGGCAGAGGTTGGAGATGTGGCCAATGCTGTCCTGGATGGGGCAGATGCCGTTATGCTTAGCGGTGAGACAAGCATGGGTGCCTTTCCAGTGAAAGCCGTAGAGTACATGCAGCGCATTTTGCGCAAGGCGGAGCAGGACCCGCGCATCTATGAGCGGTCCGGCCGGCCTGCGCCGGACTCTCCCACTTTCGAGTCGGATGCGGTTTGCTGGACAGCCTGCGCCCTCGCCTCGGCACTCCCAGCCAAAGTCCTGGTGGGGCTGACCTACTCCGGCTACACAGCCTATGAGCTGGCCCGCTGGCGCCCCTCTACGGACATTTTTATTTTCACTTCTAACCCACGTATCCTGAATAGCTTGGGCCTTCTGTGGGGCGTGCGTACCTTTTATTATCGCAACCATGATGGCACCTATGAGACTATTCAGGACGTCTTGCATATTCTCCGGGACCTGGGTTATGTGGAGAAAGGGGATCGGGTGGTCTTTGCTGTTTCTATGCCGCTGCGGGCGCGACGCCGTACCAATACCCTTCACATCACTACCGTAGAGTAGCCCATGGGGCCTACATTTCGGCGCTGGGCCGTAGGGGCTTCACAAGTAGTGGTCTGGACCATAGGTGTAGGGCTTCTTTTGCGGCAGCCACACCTGACCGATGGCCTGCGCTGGGAGGCCCTCGCGGACTGCAAGTATTTGCTCACAGGCAAGCTCCCCTTCCGCGAGGAGCGGCCTTTTCTGCTCGGAGACACCTTAGTAAGGATAGATTATGCGCCGGCCTGCCAGGTGGGTATTCCGCCTCGACGGGCCGAGACGACGCTCTTTCTCTACGAAGTGCAGCGCAAGGGGGAGAAACACTTGCTTTTTGCAGAGTTTCGGTTGTATCCCGTTTTAGGGTGGTTTCAGAGTGTCCTGAGTCTGGGGGTGGGGATCAGTCTGGGCTTGATTGTGTGGGCGGGGGGCCTTCTGGTGGGGTGGTTTATGATTTCGCTGCGTCGGTATGTGGCGCTCAGCGGGCGTATGCTAATGGGGTTGGGGTGGCTGTTATTGGCATGTGGTTTGTGGCTATGGTGGGCCTATGTGGCGTATGCGGAAGAGGAGGGGTGGGCGTGGCTAACGGTGGGAATGCTTGGAATAGGGTGGAGTTTCTGGCGGTGGTGGGCTGGTGTTTTAGCAGCGCTCATAGCGGCTCTAAGCACCTGGCTCTGGCCCGCTCAGGCAAACCTTCTCGCAGGCGCCGTGTTAGGAAGTATGGGTTTCTGGCTAAAAGGCCCCTGGAAGATCGCATACGGGCTTTTGTGGCTCCTATGGGTCTATACCTATGATTCCGTGTGGCTTCCTCTTCTATTTGGGACAATTGCCAGCAATCGGCTGATACCTTTCTTGCAAAACGCCTATAAAATCCTCACACACCGGGAGCGGTATTTTTATCTCTTGGCGCTTTTATTAGCGGCGGCGTGGGTAGTAGGCGTAGGAAAGCCTTTCCAGGAGGTGAATGGTTGGTGGCTTATTGGTGGCGGGGTAGGCGGGGGCCTCGTGGCAATAGGTGGGATAAGAGCTTTGTATGGCCTGTATCAGCGGCGGCGGCGAGCCCAGCGGCGCAGCCTTTTAGAGCGGGAGCTTCCCCTCCTATGGGATGTGCCGGATGTTGGCACGTTGGAGCGACGGGTAAGAGCGCTCCTAAAGCAGTACTGGGATGTGGAGGGAGCGGCGCTAACACAGGCGCCGGGACCGCAGGGGCTATGGCTTAGACGTCAGGGCAAGCCGCCGCCTGTCCCTGACTGGATTCACTTTGAAGCCGCTATCCCCTTAGGCGAACCCTACTGGCTCCTGATTGGGGCGGTGCGCTCGCCCCTGACCATAGAGGACCTTCTGTGGTTAGAGCGCTTCGGTCGCTATGTGGGGATTAGCTGGCGACACCTCTCCCTTTATGAAGCTGCTCACGAAGCCCGCTTGCAAGCCCTGCGCCACCAGCTTAGCCCCCATTTCCTCTTCAATGCCCTTCACACCCTTCAGGGACTCCTCTACGAGGATGTCACCTTAGCCGAAAAGTTGCTCTCGCGCTTAGGACAGCTTCTGCGCCGCAGCCTGGACCTGGCCAAACACCTCCTCATCCCCCTCTCCGAAGAGTTGGCCCTGGTACAGGACTACCTTGAAATAGAAAAACAGCGCTATGGGGCTCGCCTCATCCTGCACTGGGAGGTACCAGAACCCCTTCCTGAGGCGTTTATTCCTCCTTTTACCATTCAAACCCTCGTAGAAAATGCCATCAAACATGCCGTCGCTAAGCAAATGCGTCCCACTACCATCCACCTCCGGGTTTTCCAAGTGAGTGACAGACTGGAAGTTATCGTAGCTGATAATGGGCCTGGTTTCCCGGCAGGGAATAGCCCGCATGGCATAGGTCTTTCTAATCTCCGGACAAGATTAGAGCATATCTATGGCCTGCAAGCGCAGATGACTATCCAACCAGGCGAAAGAGGCGGTGTACAGGTTGTAGTTACTCTTCCTCTGGCTCCGCTGAGTCCGAAGACGATCCCACCCGGTCGTAGTCAAAGTCCGGGAGCAGCTCCGTCTTGACATGATTGACAACCTGGTCTAATGCCCGCTGAAACTTGGTGAAATCCTCCTTGTACAGGAAAATCTTTTGCTTTTGGCTGATCTCTCCTGAAAAATCCCGTTTCGTTTCTGTGATCGTGATGTAATAATCCCGACCCCGTGTGGCGCGAACATCAAAAATGTAGGTTCGCTTCCCCGCTCGTACTTTCACCGAGTACACCTCACGCGATTCCATACTGTCAACGGCAAAGGTAGGACTTTTTAGGCAAAGTCGGATGTGGGGTGGGTGGCTTATCTTTGGCCCCATGTGGCGCATCCTGCTGGTATTAGGGGGGGTGAGCGCTTTTGGTCAGCTCCTGAACCGCTCCGGAAAAGACAGTACCATCTTTATTTCCGGGCAGGTCTTTCTGCCGAACTACCCTATTGCAACCTGTTCCAGTCCCTGGGGTACGGCGGTGGCGGATTTTACGGGGGACCAGTGGGAAGACATCATGGTCGCGTGTCGGGGCGAAGCGCAGATTATCCTGTATATCAATGACCAGAAGGCGGGTTTTCCTCGCTCGCGGAAGTTCCCCACCCTGAAAGACCCCTGGCGCCCAATCGCCGTGGACCTCAATAGCGATGGGGCGATGGATGTGGTGCTCTGTTCTTACACGGAGGCTAAGGTCGCTTGGCACCACAATGACCGGCGCGGTAACCTCCCCCTTACAGGTTCTATCAGCGTGGGGAAAGCCCCCCATCACCTCTTTACAGGCGACTGGAATGGCGATGGGCGTACGGACGTGGGGGTAGTCTGCCACGACGCAGGCAACGTCCATCTTCTCACTACCACCGCCGCAGGTAGCCTCAGTCCCTATAAGGTATTGGCAGCACCGATCCAGCCTCGTACAGCCGCCGCGGCCGACCTGGATCGCGACGGCAAACCCGACATCGTTATCGTCGGCGAAGAACCCACCCTCCTCCTTTACTACGGCAAAAATGGTTACACCGGTGACCCCCAGAGACTCTCCGTACCCCCCTCCATCTGGGCCTTGGATATAGGCGATATAGACAAGGACAACCGCCCCGACATCGTGGCTGCTACTTACACCGGCAGCCTTCTCATTACCCTGCGCAATGCCGGCTATGGCCGCTGGGAAGAGCCCCGTACCCAACCCTCCGGCAACTACAACTTCGCCCTGTATCTCGGCGACTTTGATAAAGACGGCGACCTCGATGCCGTCACCGTCTCCGCCCGGGACCACGTCATCAACGTCCACCTCAACGACGGGAAGGGGAACTTCTCCGACCGACACCGCATTGGTACAGGTAACTGGCCCATCGCGCTCACCCTCGCCGACGTCAATGGCGACGAAAGCGTAGACTTCATCACCACCAGCCTCCACGACAATAGCATCAACATCCACCGCAACATCCCCGTCAATCCCCCCAAGCCCGTGCTTATCACCATTCAGGGGCGCCTCATAGATGGCGACACCGGCGAAGAGCTAACAGGCAATGTCACCCTCATAGACACCACCGCCATGGAGCGGGCCGGGAGCGTGGATGAAGCGATCCAGGGTCAGCGTTTTATGCCGGGCAAACCCTTTCGCTTCCAGGTAACAGGAGGGCGGCATAATATCCTCCTTAGAGGTCAGGCACCTGGTTACCCCCCCGCCGAAGTCCGCATCCAGATCCCCCCCCTCAAACAAATCCCCGATTCCATCCTCCAAAACGGCATTCATCGCGACCTGGTACTGCGAAAGATTCAGCGCCTCAAAGTCTATGGCTACATCACCGATGCCACGAAAAAAACGCCCCTCTCGGCGGCCTCAGTTACCATTCTTTCACAAGATGGCCTCGTCCTCAAAGAAGTTACCACTAACGAGAAGGGCTATTATGAGGCGGAGGTGCCCCTGGGTCTCAACCATCGTGTTCAGGCGGCGGCAGCAGGCTATGAGCCAGCCTGGCAGGTTTTCTCCCTGGAGCGGGTGCATTATCCCCAGGGAGTCCGCGTAGACCTATCCTTGTCAGCGTCGGTTAGCCGTACCTGCATAGAGGGTTTGGTGCAGAACCAAACCTCCCAGCAGCGTGTCCCGCGCGCCACCGTTGTGCTCATTCAGGCAGAAAGTGGCCAGCGACGCCCCCTCACTACCACCGCTTCCGGTAGCTACAAAGGATGCTTACCCCCCGGCAAGTATTACGTGGAAATCATCCACAAGGGCTTCTTCCCGTACAAAGACTCTGTTATCATCCCCGAGAGCGGCCTTAAGCAAAACTTCCTCCTGACCCCCGTCCAGGCCGAAAAAGCTATCGTCCTACGCAATATCTACTTTGATTACGACAAAGCTACCCTACGGCCAGAGTCTATTGAAGAACTCGAGCGTGTCCTGCGATTCTTGCAAGAAAATCCCACACTGCGGGTAGAGATTTCTGGTCATACAGATAGTGATGGTTCAGAGCTGTACAACCTCCGCTTATCGCAGGCTCGAGCGCAAGCCGTAGTAGACTACCTGGTCTCACGGGGGATTAGTCCAGACAGGCTGGTGGCCCGCGGCTATGGCGAAAGCCGCCCAGTCGCCCCCAACGACACGCCCGAAAACAAGCAAAAAAACCGCCGCACCGAACTTAAAATCATAGGCCTGTAACGTGCAGCTTAGCTTGGTCATCCCCGCCTACAACGAAGCCGAATCCCTGCCAGAACTGATAGCCTGGATTCATCGTGTATGCGAGCCTTTGTATGAGGCTTACGAAATCATCATCATCGATGACGGCAGTACGGACAATACCTGGCAGGTACTTGCGAACCTAAAAGCGCGCTATCCGCATCGGCTAAAAGCCATCCGGTTTGCCAGAAACTACGGCAAATCAGCTGCTTTGTATGTAGGTTTTCAGGAAGCGGTGGGTGAGGTGGTTATCACGCTGGATGCTGACCTTCAGGACTCGCCGGATGAGATCCCGGTGTTGTATGACATGATTACAAAAGAGGGGTATGACCTGGTTAGCGGCTGGAAGCGGCGCCGGCATGACCCCCTCTCCAAGACTATCCCCAGTAAACTTTTCAACGCCACGGTTCGACTCTTCACGGGCATCCCCCTGCATGACTTCAATAGTGGCATTAAGGCTTACCGGGCCAGCGCCGCCAAGGCCTTAGACCTCTATGGCGAAATGCACCGCTACATCCCCTATCTCGTCAAGGCCGCCGGCTTCCCTAAAATCGGTGAAAAAGTCGTTACCCACTACCCCCGCCGATATGGCCACACGAAGTTCGGCTGGGAAAGGTTCCTCTATGGATTCTTAGACCTGCTCACCGTGAGTTTCCTTGTGCGATTTGGGCGGCGACCCATGCATCTCTTTGGGAGTTTAGGCGTTTTACTCTTTCTGGGTGGGGCTTTTACGGTGGCGTGGCTGGTTTATGATAAGCTTTGGCAGCTTTCGCATTATGGGCAGGTGCGGCGAGAAGTGGTAGCCCAGCCGCTTTTTTACTTGGGCCTGACGCTGGGGATTTTGGGGGTACAGCTCTTTCTGGCAGGCTTTATTGGCGAGCTCATCGTGCGCCACGCCCCGCATAAGCACCACTATGTGATCCGGGAAAAGCTATGATCACACTGGAAATCCTCTGGGCTATCGGCTCGGGCCTTATAGGACTGGTCGTAGGGTGGTGGAGCTATAATCGTTTGCCGATTCGGCACACCCCTATGCAGCGGTGGATTCTCACGGCTCTGCGCAGCATTGTCGTGGCGGGCCTGCTGTGGCTGCTGGTGGAGCCTGTTCTGCGCCTCACCAGACCTACCGCGCAGAAGCCGCTGCTTCTGCTGCTGGCGGATGATAGCAAAAGTATTTTCTGGGGAGAGACTATCTCGCCAGAAGCTTATCAGGCGCGGTTGGACTCCCTGGTAAAGGCCTTAGAGGAGGTGGGGTTTACGGTGGAGGCACGGCGGTTTGACCGGACTATCCATCCGTGGGGGGCGTTTTCAGGCAAGGGGGAGGGCACAGCGCTTTACGATGCCCTCCTGGATATGCGCGAGGCTTTTCCGCAAGCGGAGGGCGCTATCCTCATTTCAGACGGCATAGACAATAGCAGTAAGCGGGTGGTGGGTGAGGTGGGTTTGCCTCTCTGGGCGGTAGGCGTCGGCCCGAAAGCCCCGCCTGCCGATGCCGCTATCACGGAGGTTGTCCTGCCCCCCTGGTGTGAAGTCGGCCGCAAGCATGACATAGAGGTACGTTTTTCCCAGCTGAACCAGGCGGGGCTTCTGACCGTGCAGGTGCTTGGCTCTGTGCGTAGCTGGCCTGTTCCTGCGCAGAGCAAGGCTTTCCGGGTGCCGCTCACTTTTTCGGAGCCCGGCCCGGTGCCCGTAACCCTCCGGCTGGACGTGCCCGGCGACCCAAACCCAGCCAATAATACCTATACTACTGTCATAGCGGTTCGCGCGGCTACCCCCCGCATTGCGATATGGGCCGGTGAAATTACCCCCGACATCGCGTTCCTGAGACAAAGTCTGGAGCGCATCGGACCCGTGACCCTCCTTTTAGCTAAAAAACCTACGGGCTTTACGGCGAGTCCGGATACGCTGAGCTGGGGGGCGTACGCTATTCACGTGCTGTACAACTTTCCCTTGCGGGTGGAGGATACGGTGTATGTGGGGCGAATTTTGCGTGCGGGTGGGGTGCCGTGGGTAGTGTGGGGGGCTTCGGTATCGGAAGGCCTGGTACGTCCCTACTTTCCCCGCTTAGGCTGGCAGAGTTTAGGCCCCCTGCGTAGTGTGCCTCTGGGTAAAGAAGCGATGCTGCTGGTACGCACAGAGCAGCTAAGCCCAGCAGCCGAAAAGCTCTCTGGTCCCATGGGGCCGTGGGCCTACCGCTTTGTCCAGGGCAATGAGGCCGCCGTGGGGCTCTTAGGCGAAGGCTGGTGGCAGCTCCGCACCCTTCCCACGTGGATAGCCGCCTGGGACTCTCTCATAGGCGAACTCGCCAGCTGGAGTCTGCGCTTCTATCGGGCGCCGGCGCTCCTCCTGCCGCAGCGCAGCCGCTATACCTTGGGAGAAACCGTCCTCTGGAGTGGGCAGGTACCTTCCGAGGCTCGCCTTCTGATCCGAAGGCCCTCTGGCGGGGTGGACACCTTCGCAGCTGCCGCGGGGCTTTCCTACAAGCCGCCAGAGGCCGGCCTTTACACCTACACGCTGCGACAGGGGCAGACAAACCTCCATGAAGGCGCCTTCTGGGTGGAGGCCACCTCGCTGGAAATGCAGCGCCTCGGCATAGATACACTTACCTTGCGCTTCCTGAGCAGCGCGTATCTCCCTTGGGATAGCCTCTTGGCCCTGCCTACCCACATCCAGCGCACTATTCCACCCCAGACCCTTGTACATTTGCACACCGATATCCTTCCTATTCACGAATGGTGGCCATGGCTCGCATTGCTTTTGGGGCTACTCTCCGTCGAGTGGCTCTTGCGTCGCTACTGGGGCTTGTACTAATAAGTCTGAGCTGCAAATCCACCGAAAAAGAAAACCTCCCCCCCATCCAGCTCAAAATAGTCCGCGGCGAAATTATCCTCCGACACGGCTTCAAGGATACGACGGAGGCCCGACCCCTGATCGATCTCATGTCCGATTGCTTTTCCGGTGGCGACAGCGTGCCTGAGCATGTTTATTACGAAGGTTTAGTTGATTTGCAGCGAGATAGTCTATTTCGCTGGCTTATAGATACGACGCTCAAGATTTTTCCGCCGGACTACCCTTTTGAAGAAAAGCTGACTCCCCTCTTCCAGCGCTGGAAAAAACTGTATCC